>NZ_JBTSRB010000002.1:0-156393 GCF_054637675.1 Metallibacterium sp. | reverse complement strand
TCGATGACCCTGCTGGCGGTGCCCATGGTGCTGCTCTACGAGGCCGGCGTGCTGGTCGCCGCCATGCTGGTGCGGCAGAAGGCCAAGCGCGCCACGCAGCACCAGGACGAAGACTCGCGCTGAGGGCAAGCACTCGCGCTGAGGGCAAGCATATGCCGCCTGGCTGTGATATCTCGCCGTGCGCTTCAAGGCCGCTCTGGCTGCGTAGCCGTCAAGTCGGAGAACTCAACGCGCGCGGACCTCATATTCTACCAAGCCGCAATCCAGTAGCACTTGGTTGGCTGCGCGTGACAAGATGACGCAATCCATGCGGAATTTGATCTGAATCAAGTCAACATGAGTTGCAGGGTATTATTTTCAGCAGATCAGGTTCGGCAACTTTACGGCAAGGTTACGATTATGGCGAATGGCCCAACTCAGAAAACAACTGCTGGCGAGATGATCATGGATTCGATCCGTCCAGAGAGCGAAATACGCCCGGATCGAAGACAATTTCTTATTGCCGCTGCCGGGGTACTGGGCGCAGGGGCTGTCGGTCTGTTTGCGGACGTTCTGATCGACAACATGAATCCCGGGAAAGCCGTTCAGGCGCTGGGCGCGCCTATTGATGTGGACGTCAGCCGGATGGAGCCCGGACAATTGCTTCTCGTGGAATGGAAGAAGAAGCCAGTATGGATCTTGAAACGCGAAGACTGGATGCTGAAGACTTTATCCGAACCGTCGTTGTTGCGGCGACTCAAGGATCCGCACAGCAAACAAGACCAGCAGCCAGCGCAAGAGTATGTGAATGGCAACTATCGTGCCCTGCGCCCAGACATGTTCATAGCCGTGGCGCTGTGCACGCACATGCAATGCATTCCAGATTATCGGCCCGCGCCACATACGGTAACGCCATGGTGGCCAGGCGGATTCCATTGTGCATGTCATGGGTCAATGTACGATTTTTCAGCCCGCGTACTCGAAGGTTCGCCAGCACCATTGAACATCCCGATTCCGCCGTACTACTGGAAAACATCAACAGTCGTCACCATAGGCGAAGTGAACAAATCGGGCATCGACAAGAATTGGACTCCAGATATTTGGTAAGCCAGTACTCTTCAGATGGAAGTCAAGATGAAAATAGTCAAATCAAAAGCTGCGCCGGCTTCCGCTTTCGCGATGCTTTTTCTGATAGCCTGCAGCACCACCAATGCGCATGCGAAAGCTGATTATCATGGGATACCACTAGGCGCGGCCGAGGCCAAACAAGGTGGGGCACTGATTGCCGTGTGCGCAGCTTGCCATGGAATCAACGGCAGCAGTGCCACGGCAGAATATCCCAATCTGGCGGCTCAGCAATACAATTATTTGTTGAAGCAACTGGAGGATTTCCGGGATGGCGCGCGGAAGTCAACAATCATGAGTGGCATGGCGATGACCATACCGCCTTCAATAGATAATCAAAACTTGAAAGAAATCGCAGCATACTTTTCGCAACAGCCTCTTGTAGTTGCGGGCGTATCGACAGCGCCGCGCGCGCGCGCAAACGTTACCCAGTGGAAAGAGGGGCATAAAATCTATACGCAGGGACTGGCAAGCGACAACATTCCCGCATGCGCTGCTTGCCACGGGTTGGGTGGCGACGGTAATGGGCCCATGGCAATCCCGGCATTGGCGCTGCAACACCAGGCTTACGTGCTGATGCAGCTTGATCAATTTGCCAGCGGCGCCCGGAACAATAGTCCCGGACGTGTAATGAACGGCATTGCCAGAGCAATGACAAAGCAGCAGATGACGGCGGTCGCCGCATACCTACGGCAACTGAATCCGGATAGTGCCATCGGCATTGGCCCGAAAGATTATCGCGAATATGTGCAAGCAGTCGACAAAACCAGGAATCCTGGAAATCGCTCCCAGCCGCCGCAGCGCACAACCCCGCACAACCACAAATAGCGATAAACAAGTCCAAACCAACACGCTGAACGAAACGATGCAGTATCCACACGACGTTCACGCAGCGAAGGATTTCGTATTTCATGAACAACATTGACCAATCAAGAGTAAAGCGAGTGTTTGGCTGGTTTGACCAAAGACTGCCCATCTCATCGCTCTGGCGCACGCAACTGACTGAGTATCCGGCGCCGAAAAACTTTAATCTGTGGTATTTCTTCGGTTCGCTGGCCATGCTGGTTTTGGTCATGCAACTGGCCACCGGATTGTTTTTGGCGATTCATTATCAGCCAAATCCGCATCTTGCTTATTGGTCGGTGGTGCGTACGATCCAGAGAGATTCGCATTGGGGCTGGCTGATCCGCGACATGCACATTGTCGGCGCTTCTGCATTCTTCGTGCTCGTGTACCTGCACATGTACCGCGGCATCATGTATGGCTCCTACAAAAAGCCGCGAGAATTGCTGTGGCTGATTGGCATATTCATTTACCTGGCATTAGCGGCTGAGGCATTCCTCGGCTACCTGTTGCCGTGGGGGCAAATGTCGTACTGGGGTTCTGCGGTTGTCACCAATTTCGTGACCGCCATCCCAGGTATTGGCAAACCGATTGCGCAGTGGCTACGCGGTTCATTTGTAATCGGATTACCGACCTTGAACCGGTTCTTTGTATTCCACGTATTTCTGATGCCGGTATTGCTCTTGGCACTGGTGCTGGTCCACCTCATCGCGCTGCACCAAGTGGGGTCGAATAACCCGGATGGAGTCGAGATTCACGCTAATACCAACGAGTCCTCATGGCCACGCGACGGGATTCCTTTCCACCCATATTACACGGTGAAGGACCTGTTCGGAGTAAGCGTGTTTTTCGTGATATTTTTCTGGTTTGTATTCTACAAGCCCGATGGCTGGGGCTTTCTGCTGGACAAATTGAACTATACGCCCGCAAATATTTTGCACACGCCGAGTGATATTCATCCACTGTGGTTTTTTCTGCCATTTTACGCGATGCTGCGCGGCGTACCGGACAAGCTCTACGGGATCATGGCATTTGCCGGCTCGTTTGCGCTACTGGCTTGTCTCCCGCTGCTCGACCGCAATCCGATTCGCTCGATTCGCTATCGCTCGGTGCTGTACAAACTGAATATTTTAATGATGCCCGCATCATTTTTGTGGCTGGGTTATATCGCGCATGGCTTTGCCACGGAACACAATATGGTTTTCGGACTTCATGTCACCGAGATTTTCTACGCCACGTTCCTGGTTCTGCCGTTCTTCAACAAGCGGCGTTCGCTGGGTGCCAGCGTGGCTTGGCTAATCGCCACTGAAGCCGCAGTTTTGCTGATCGACGTTTGGATGTACTCCATTCATGCACATAGCTGGGGCTTGATGCTGTTGACAGACTGGATTCCGGCAACCTATCTGCTGCTGCTGTTCGGCTTGGCAATTCTTTTCCCGACGCTCACCCAGGACACCCAGCATCTGCCTGAACGGCTTACTGCTGGCGGCATCTTCCATTAACGACAGATTTGCATCCGCGTAATGTCGGGCGTTGATCGCCCGACAAGTCCGCAGAAGACAACTGAACTCCTTTTCGGCAGGACCGAGCAATGACAACACGCGCACCATCATGGAAATCCGGGTTGCTTGTGGTGCTTCTATCCGCTTTGCTTCTGGTATTGTTCGGCAATGCGGCGATGGCATCGGTAACGACCACGCAACCACCGCTGCGGCCCATCAAGATCAATCTGCATAACAAGGCTGCGCTGCAAAACGGCGCCCTGTATGCATTGCATATGTGTACCGCATGCCACGGAATTCAGGGGGCGCGTTACAGTGAGCTGCCACCGGTTCTTGGATTGAGCAAATCGCAATTCCTGAAATACATCGGTACTGACGGGCGTCACTACCACGATACCATTACCACGAATATGTCACCCGAGCTGATGACGAAATTCGTAAATATGCCGTCGCCGGATCTAACCGAAATTGCCAACCGCCGCTCGCCCGCCTGGCTATACACCTACTTGACGTCATTTTATGTTGATCCAGCGCGCCCGACCGGTGTCAATAATGTCGCCTTTTATAATGTCGCCATGCCCGATGTTTTTGCCAGCATGCAGGGACTGCAAAAACCGGTCATGGTTGACGGTCTTCGCTTCGGCAGCCCAGCCAGGATCGCGGTCGGTGTGCTGCCCCTGACTCAAGGCACGATGTCGAAGGCGCAGTTTGACCAGACCGCGAGGGACATTGTCACATTTTTGTACGCGGTCGCGCACCCGCATCAGGCGGAAAGGGCCCGGCTTGGACCCTGGATTATCGGCCTGTTTCTGTTGCTCTCGATATTGACCTATTTCATCTACCAACTTTACTGGCGGCGGGTGATTACCAGCAACGAGCGCTGGTGGAGGATCGGGCGATGATCGCTTCTGTCGCTGCATCGAGCGTCGCCGTGGAATCAAGTGACCGGCAACTGCGCAGTTCGCGCAACGCTTATGTGGCGCTTGCTCTGGGTCTGGTTTTTTTCATCTTCACCATCTGGTATCAGGTGTATGCCGATACGCGCAAGGAAGCGGAGGCTTGCACAGATTTTTTCTTGCAGAGCCATCGCCAATGGCGTTTGCGCACCGCGTTCCTGTTCATGATGTGGTCTATCCTCGCGGGCTTTTGCGTACCGTTTGGGTTTGCGGTGCTGGTGTTTGTACCTGTCTATCTGTGGTTTGTTTACCGGTTGCTGAAAGGCCTGATTTATTTCGGACTGCGAAGAGTCATATGAAGTTTCGCGCCTTCTGCCGCGTTGATGATGGCCCGCGCCGCGCCGCGGTTCTGGTTTGAACATCGCGCGCCCCTATTCGCTGCGTCGAACGTTGCCCGCGCCGCCTCACGCAGAGTGCTCGATGCTCAACGTTGAGTTTTCGCAAGCCCGATTCGAGCAGCAAGCGCCGGCTCCCGGCCTCGCTGGCAATGCACACTGGCGACCGGTGCAAGCTGGCTCGGTTGAACTGCGCGCGGTGCGATCCCTGATCGACCGGGTCGATGAGATGTTTCTCGTCTTGTTGGCGGGTCGGCGCCGGTTGGTGCGCCGTGCCATGTCGGTCAAGCACCGGGCCGGGTTGCCCGGACGCAGCCTTGAACGCGAGCGCCAGGTGCATGATCGGGCACAGGCTTTTGGCGCGAAGCTCGCTCTTTCCAAAGGCGTGACGCGACAATTGACGGAGCTGCTCATTGCTGATGCCTGCGCGTTGCAGGGCCTGTCGTCAACTGCGTAAGAGACCACGGGTGATCCATCATCGCTGCATGATTCGGGGAGTTCCGTGATGCTCAGATTTCCCTATGCGGAAAATCTTCTGCGGCTGTTGCCGCCCCCTGCGCGGTTGCGCACACCGTTGCGCTGGGTGTTGCCGCCGCCGCTGCTGCGCGCCCTTCTGCGCAGAATGACCCTGCGCGTCATGGCTGCTCCACTCGCCAATGGCGCGTTTGATGATTTGCGGGGCCGCAGGCTCGGTGTCGAGGTTACCGACCTCAAGCTGAGATGGGTGGTCGAGATCGGCGCGCGCGATCTGCATGTGCATGTACCTGGTGAAAAGCCGGAATCGACCGTACGTGGCAGCGCGACTGATCTCCTGCTTCTGGCCAGCCGCCTGGAAGATGCCGATACGCTGTTTTTCCAGCGGCGCCTGCAGTTGGTGGGCGACACCGAACTGGGGCTGCAGGTGCGCAATCTGCTCGATCAGCTTCCGTGGGAGACGATTCCACTGGATATTCGGGTTTTCCTGAATCGAGGCGCCAGGTTCGCTCGACTGGCGCGCGCGGTTCATTGTGGCAAAACGATCGCCTGAGCAGGGTCTACCACACCACTGCCGGGTAGCCGCTCCATGCCGGCCCGTCCGTGCCAATAGCCGCTCTCCTTGCCGATGCGCTGTGGCGGGCGACCCGAATCGATGGCCTCGCGAAAGCGAGCGACCACGGACTCCATGTCATTCGCCTGCGGATACAGGCGCAGCAACTGGATGCCTGCCGCACGCAACTCCGCGATGTCCGGAGCCAGGTCGCAGTGCTCGTTGCTCTGGATTTGAATGCCATTGATGGTCAGAAAAGGCTGGCTTTCACGCGTTTTCAATGGCAGGCCATCGGGATAGTCGATGCAGCGAAAGCCGCAGTCGTCCTTGGCCAGATCCAGAGCCCGCGCGGTATAGCAGCGCGCCGAATAGGCCAGTGGCAGACGCCCCCACGCGATCACCTCGAAATCCGGGAGCGGTTCGCCGCTGTCCTTGAACTCCTGCAGCAATTCCCGGCCCAGTTCAATTCCCAGAACCAATCGCTGCATGCCGTCTGCGCACAGCAGGCGCAAGGCGACATGGTTGTAGACGTTCAGGCTTGGACCACCAATGAACGGCAGTGCGCGCTCGCGCAGGAGTTGTACCGCGGACATGTCGTTGGCTTCGACGCGGAGGTGCCCGTTTTCGACCAGCCTGGTGAGCGCAGACAAGTCCGACTCGGCTTCCAGCAGCGCCAGCGAGGACAGAACGATCTCGCGCCCGCTTTCGGCGAGTTCGTGGGCCAGCACGATCCAGTCGCGCGTGCTGAGCTCGCGACGTTTGCTGCAGACGGTTTCGCCGAGATAAATCGTGTCCAGCGGCCATTGCGCGGCCGCACGATAGAACTTGAATACATCATCGCGGTGCCAGAAATATTGCAGGGGTCCGAGGGTGAGTTGCATGCGTGCGTGCCTCAATGCCACGAGCGGTGATAGGGACCCAGCGTGGTCTGGTGACCTTCGGCATGAGCGTCGAGTTCGCGCTGCCATGCCGGATTGGTGGCTGCTCCAGGCTGCGATTCGAGCTGGTCGATCGCCTGTCGCCAGACCCGTGTCACCGTGCCCACGTAGGCCAGCCCGCGCTGCCGTCCCTCGATCTTGAGTGCCGCGACTCCTGCGGCCTTGAGCATCGGCAATAGTTGCAGCGTGTTCAGGCTGGTGGGTTCTTCCAAGGCATGAAAAATCTCGCCGCCGACCTCGTATCGGCCCTTGCATACCGTTGGGTAGCCGGCGGGTTCGTGCACCTGGTAGCGATCGATCAGGACATCGTTCAGGTGAACGCTGCGTACGCCGCCGGGCTCTTCATCCCAACGCACGAATTTGGCCGGTGAACAGACGCCATGGCGATTGGGTGAAACGCCGGTCACGTAACTGGACAACTGACAGCGTCCCTCCACCATGATGCACAGGCTGCCGAAGGCGAATACCTCGATGGGCACGACCTGGCGCTCGCAGAGTCGCTCGATCTGTTGCAGCGACAGCACCCTGGGCATGACTGCGCGCGCGATGCCGAAGCGTTCGCGGTAGTAGCGCAGGGCGGCGTGGGTTGTCGCGGAAGCCTGGACCGAAAGATGGCGCGGCAGGTCGGGATACTGCCGGGTCGCGTAGTCGAGTACGCCGAGGTCGGCGCAGATGATGGCGTCGACGTCGAGGTCGGCCGCCCGATCCACTGCTCTTTGCCAGTCGCCGATATGTGCCGGGCCGGGATAGGTATTCAGTGCGATGTAGACCTTGCGCTTGCGCGCGTGGGCATAGTCGATGCCATGGCGCAAATCGTCTTCGGTGAAATTGAGCCCCGCAAACGCGCGCGCATTGGTCTGGTCGCGAAAGCCGACATAAACCGCGCTGGCGCCGTGATCAACAGCGGTTTTGAGCGCGGGCAGATTGCCCGCCGGGCAGATCAGATCCATGGCATTTCCAAGCGGTGGAATGGGGGGATTGCCGAGTTCCGCGCAGCCCGACGCGACATCGCCCGGGCGGCCCGCGGGCTGGTGCAGTTGGCGGTGAACGGCATGCGCGTCCGGTTCATGGGCGGCGTACCTCCGGGACGTTGGCGAATACGCGTGACCACAAGGCATCGACACGGCGCTCGATGTCAACATCGGCGGTGATCGGCCGTCCCCAGCTGCGGTCGGTCTCGCCGGCCCACTTGCGGGTGGCATCCAGCCCCAGTTTGGAGCCGAGACCCGCCACTGGACTGGCGAAGTCCAGGTAATCGATGGGGGTGCGCTCGATGAGCAGGCTGTCGCGCGCGGGATCGACCCGTGTCGAAAGAGCCCAGATCACCTCGCTCCACTGCCGTACATCGATATCCGCGTCGACGACGATGACGAACTTCGTGTAGGTGAACTGGCGCAGGTACGACCAGATGCCCATCATCACGCGGCGTGCATGGCCCGGATACTGCTTGCGGATGCTGACGATGGCGATCCGGTAGGAGCAGGCTTCCGGGGGCAGGTAAAAATCGACGATCTCGGGAAATACCTTCTGCAGGATCGGCACGAAGACGTCGTTCAACGCCAGCGCCAGAACCGAGGGTTCGTCATGCGGTGCGCGCCCCATGTAGCTGCCGTGATAGATCGCGCCGGTTCGCAGCAGCATTCGCTGCACGGTGAGCACGGGGAACCGAGCCTGACTGTTGTAGTAGCCCGTGTGATCACCAAATGGCCCTTCCATGGCGGTGTCACCGGGGTTGATCACGCCCTCGAGCACGATCTCCGCGCCTGCGGGTGCATCCAGGCCAGTGCGTGAACTGTGCCAGACGCGGGTGCGTTCGCCACGCAGCAGGCCGGCGAACTCGTACTCGGACAAGGTGTCTGGGACTGGCGCCACGGCCGCCAGCAGCGTGGCGGGGTCGGCGCCGATGGCGACCAGGACCGGGAACGGCTGGTCCGGACAAGCCGCTTGCCAGTCGGCGAAATCCAGCGCGCCACCGCGATGTGGCAGCCAGCGCATGATCACCCGGTTCGGAGCAATCACCTGTTGCCGGTAAATCGCCACGTTCTGGCGTTTCTGCCGCGTGCCGCGGGTGACCACCAGCCCGAAGGTGATCAGCGGGCCGATGTCTTCTGGCCAGCAACGCTGGATGGGCAGTCGGGCCAGGTCGACGTCGGACCCCGCGATGATCTGATCGAGAAACGCAGCCTCGCGCACGACCCTCGGCGCGACATTCGCGAGCTGGCCGAATTCAGGCCACATCCGCAAGGCTTCACGCACGGATCCGGGCCAGCGCGGTTCCTTGATGGAAGCCAGCAGTTGACCCAGTTCACGCAATGATGCCAGCGGTCTCCCGGCCAGCGCGGCCTCGATCCGCGCGCGATGCCCGAAAAGGTTGCCGAGCATGGGGTGGTTTGAACCTGTCGGACGTTCGAACAGCAGCGCAGGTCCACCGGCCCGCAGCGTGCGCAGACAGAACGCGGTGCTCTCCAGTTCCGGATCGATCGGTTCCGCGACCCTGAGCAGGGAATGGCGCGCCTCCAGGTAGGCGAGAAAAGCACGCAGATCGTGAAAAGCCATGATCCAGATTGCTCGCTCAGGTTGTGCTCGATGATGGTTGCGCGGGCAGCAGCAAGGCCACGCGACGAGACAGATATTCGAAGTAGCGATCGATGTAACTGATGCCGTTTTCGTCATCGATGATGAAAGGATTCATCAATGTGTGGCGCAGGATCAGCAAGCGATCCGAGCGCGGGTCATCCGCATGCATGGAGCACGCATGCAGACCCAGTTCATCCAGGATTCGATGCATGTCCTGCGTGCCGAGTATTTCCTCGCGCAGGGTGGTGGTCGAGCCGAAGAATTCGCGATTCTGCAGCGGGACCAAGGGGACCGAGGCATCCATGCTCATCGCGCCGTGAATTTGACGCATGAAGGCATTGGCGAGGGCGACGTCCCGATTGCCTGTCGGGTTGGCGGCGATGCACACCAGATTGCTGTCGGGCGGATAGGGAACGCACACCTGGAGTCGTGATCTCATCTCGCGGGCAAATTGTTCCGCGCGCGCGACGAAGGCTTCGGTCGCGCGAATGGTTTGCCGGACCAGTTGCCCGAAGTGGGTGTGATCCAGCGGCAGTACCCGGTGCGTCACATAGACAGCCGCCGCAGCCGCGCCGGATTTGGAACCCTCCGGGATGTACTGGCCCAGCTTGCGATAGCGGTCGAAATATCCGGATGGCGTCGTGCCCGCGAACACGTAATCAGCGGTTTCAGTGAGCAGCTCCATGGCGCGGTGGTCTCTGCACACGAATGCGCCGGCGCCGTAGGCCAGATAACCGAGCTTGTGCGGGTCCACCGTGATGGAGTCGGCCTGGCCGAGGGCAGCCGTCGCGGCGTGGGTGTTCGCGCTCGGGAAGGACGTGAATTCCCCGCGCATGGCTTCCCGGCTGCGCAGCGCGCCGTCTTCCTGTCGGAACAGCGTGGCGAGATAGCCGCCCCATGCGGCATCGACATGGATGGCGAAACCCTTGCCCTGCGCGGCGCGGCGCTCGCGCAGGGCCACCAGTTCATGCACGGGATCGATGGTGCCGAACTCGGTCGTGCCGAAGACCGCGACCGCCAGCAGCGGAGAAGCGCCCGCGGCATCGAGACCGCGCAGCGTCTGTTCGAACGCGGCGATGTCCAGGCGCATGCCGCGCTCCGGGATCAACACCAGTTGCTCGCGCCCCAGGCCGAGCATCTTCATGCCCTTGCTCCAGGAATAATGGGCCGTTACCGGGGCCAGCACGACGGGCGGCGCGAGCTTGGGGTGCACGGCGAAGAAACGCACGCTGCCAAGCTGCTCGATACGTTCGGCCTCGAGTTTCTTGCGCCAGCAGACACGTTCCTGGGGTTCCAGCGTGGACAGCCAGCCTTGCCATCCGACCAGCAGGTCGATGGCCTGGGCAGGCGTCAGCCTGAACGCTTGAATATCGTCCTCGGGGATGGACATCCCCGGCGGTGCCGCGGCCCGCAGTGCCACGGGAAAGCACTTCAATGCCAGCGCGAGGCGCAAGGCCTGGAAGTTGGCCAGGGTGCCGCCGGAAGTCAGATGGCCGAATGCGCAATTGTCCTGTTCCGGATCGCTGACATAGCCGAGCAACCGGGCCAGTTGCAACCCGACCTTGATCTCCAGATCGATCGTGACGGGTGCGGCCTCGTCGCTGACGTTGTTGGGGTTATACGGCAGGGCAAGAATCTGCGCGACCAGACCGGGAAGCAGAAGATCCGAGACCATGTGCCCAAGGTAACGCGGGCTGTGAAAGGGCACGGAACGTTTCAGCGACGCGGACAACGTGTGCAATTCACGGCGCAGGCGCGCTTCGAATTCCTGGAAGGCGGGCTGCTGCGCGGCGCGCGTGGGGATGGCCGGAGGATCCTCGGGATAAAGATTGCGCCGCCAGTAGACATGGTCGCGCAGGAACTCCACCACCAGCCGCTCCAGCAGTGTGTCGTTCTCCCCGTAGGGCCCCAGGAAACACGGATACAGGCTGGGCTCGGTCATGGACACTCGGGTGATCGATTCATTGGTTGCTGCATGGCTTGAACAGGCGCCTGGGTGATGGTGCCCGACGACGCAACCCGCACGGCAAACCCAGGCACCAAGCCCGGATCAGATTCGCTTTGCCGCAGCGATATCCGAGGAGGATCGCGCCGAATCCAGAGATTCGCCTTGATCTCGATCAGTTTTGGCGTAACACGCGAAAGCATGCGGCAAGCCCTACTATCGACCCCGGCGCGCCGTCATGGCGTGGCAATCACCACAACCTGCAGGCACCCGCCATGCCGTCCAACCAACAGCCGCTCGCAGCCCCGCGCGAGATCATCGACGACATCGACAGCCAGATCCTCGACTTGCTGGAGCGACGCAATCGCGTGGTCGGCGACGTCATCGCGACCAAGATCCAGCAGCATCTGCCCATCTTCGACGCTGCGCGCGAAGCCGACAAAATCGCGCGCTTTCGCGAGCAGGCCGTCGAACGTGGCCTGGACGCGGAGTGGGCCGAGGATTTCCTGCGCATGATCATGGGCAGTTCGCGCGATCGCCAGTCGCATGGAGAATTTCCACGCGCGGGGACGCAGCCGCGCGATGTGCTTCTGGTCGGCGGCGCGGGCGGCATGGGTTCGCTGTACCGTCGCTTCCTCGAGCGCAGCGGACACCGCGTGCGCGTGCTCGATCGCGACGACTGGCCGCGCGTCGCGCAACTCGCGGCCGGCATCGATCTTGCCATCGTCGCGGTGCCGATCGATGTCACCGCCGAGGTGATCGGCCGCCTGGCGCCGCACCTGCCCGCGACTGCGGCACTCGCCGATTTCACCTCCAACAAGAACGGCCTGCTTGAGCTGATGCAGCAGGTCCACCCAGGCCCCGTCCTCAGTCTGCATCCGTTGCACGGAGCGGATGCCCCCAATCTGGCCAAGCAACTGATGCTGGTCTGCCTGGGACGCGATCCGCAGCGCAGTCAATGGCTGCTCGAGCAGTGCCGGCTCTGGGGCATGCGCATCAAGATCGTCGATGCCGATCAGCATGATCGCGCGATGCATCTGATCCAGGGTCTGCGGCACTTCACGACCTTCCTGCACGGATCATTTCTGCGCCAATGCAACCTGCGCCCGGATGACATCCTCGACTACTCCAGCCCGGTCTACCGGATGGAACTGATGATGACGGCGCGCATGTTCGCGCAGGATCCGCAGTTGTATGCCGACATCGTGCTGGCCAACGCCGAACGGCGCGGCCTGCTGCTCGAGTTCCTCGACCACCACCGCGCGCTGGCACGCATCATCGAGGACAACGACCGCGAGGCCTTCATCGTGGAATTCCGCAACATCAGCACGTTCTTCGCGGACTTCGCGGAACGCGCCCGCCGCGAGAGCGGGTATCTGATCTACAGACTATCCGAGCGTTTTGCCTGATGGTCGAGCGGGTGCGCGTGGGGTGGCGCGCAGCGCGAGATCGAATCCGCGGACAGCCGCGGAGTATGCCGATGCGCGTCAGTGGTAGTCGTCCTCGCGCTGGTGGCGGACGGCGAGGATGGTCACGGTGTGATCGGGCTCGATCTCGAACAGCGCCACGTAGCCGGATGCGCCAAACGAAACCAGCAGCTCGCGCAGGAACGGGTTGCCGCGATCGGCCTTGCGGCAGGTGAAGGGGAACGCCTGCAACAGCTCCACGCCCTTGTCGATAACCCGTAGCGCGCGCTCGGCCGCGGCCACGTCCTGTCCCAGCAAAAGCAGGTCCGCGCGCGCCGTCCGCGTATAGCGGACGCGCCAGCTCACCGCCGCCTGCCCTTGGCAGCCTTGGCCTTGGTCAGCATGCCGCGAAGTTCGGCATGCGCTGCGGCGGCCTCGGCATAGTCACCGGTCTGCCGCGCCTCGTCGCGCGAGGCCAGACCGCGCGCCACGAACTCCTGCCGCAGTTGGCGACGAATCACCTGCTCGCGCAAGGATTGCTCCATCAGGCTGGAAAGCTGTCTCTGCAAATTCATCGTGGCGGGGATGCGAGGCGACTGCAGCAGAGCGTTTCCGCCACAAGGGCAAGCGCGGCAGTCTAGATGCTGTTGCCCGGGCGGGCCTGTGGCGCGACGCCCGGGTTTGCGGATTGTCGTGCACGGCTTGCTGCCGGAATGCGGCAGCCACCACCAGCCGAAAGCAAGCAGTGACGCTGGTTGCGAGGGAGTGCGGCGCGCGCCGCCGCGGTGGTGGCTATGGGTGGACTCGAACCACCGACCCCAGCATTATGAGTGCTGTGCTCTAACCGGCTGAGCTACATAGCCGCGCGAACCCGCAATTTTATGGGCGCGCCGCGACTGACGCAAGGTTGAGCCTGGCGCGGCGCTTGCCGCTTCGCGGTGCGCGTGCTTGAATCGGCGCAACTCTTGTGCGCCGCGCCATGTCCGACGTCATCGACACTGATGGATTCCGCCCCAATGTGGGCATCGTGTTGCTCAACCCGGATGGCCGGGTGTTCTGGGCACGCCGCATCACGCGCGACGGCTGGCAATTTCCGCAGGGCGGCATCGGCAGCGACGAGACGCCGCTGGAAGCGATGCATCGCGAGCTGACCGAGGAAACCGGGTTGACCGGCGCGCAAGTCGAGGTGCTGGCGTCGACACCGGGCTGGCTGCGCTACCGCCTGCCGCACCGCTATCTGCGCCATCACCAGCGCCCGCTGTGCGTGGGCCAGAAGCAGGTCTGGTATCTGCTGCGCTTCACTGGCGAGGATGCCCATGTGCGCCTGGATGCGGTCGATCATCCCGAGTTCGATGCGTGGCGCTGGGTGGATTTCTGGTATCCGGGCGAGAATGTCGTGGCATTCAAGCGCGAGGTGTATCAACGCGCGCTGCGCCAGTTCGTGGTGCACGCCGAACGCCTGTGCGCGCGCGAGTTGCCGCCGCCGTGGTCGGCGCCCGCCAACGTCGCGCCCGCGACCGACTGAACTCGCGCTGTGGCGCGGTTCAGGCGCGCGCGCCAAAGCGTTCGCGCAAGGCGTCGGCGGTGGCCAGATACAACGCCTTGAACTGCGCGACGCGGGCCACCGGGTTGTCGACGCGGCCCGCGCGCGCGGCCAGTTCCAGTGCCTTGGCCTCGGCCGACATGCGCTTGGCGCCGAGGTTGGCGCTGGCCGATTTCAGCGCGTGCGCCTGCTGCGAAAGGCCATTGATGTCGTTTTGCGCGGCGGATTGTTCGAGCATGGCGATGCGTTTCGGGCTGTCACCGAGGAATACCGTGACCAGCGGCTTGAGTTCGTCGCCCATGATGTCCTCGAGATCGCGCAACACCTCTTCGTCGAGCAGCTCGCCAGTCGCGATCGGCACCGACGCGACCGGCGCGAAACTGGGCCGCGGCGGCGGCGGGGTGATGCGGCTCGGCGCCGCGGCGGCGCGCGCGGCGGCGCGCAACACTTGACCGGGATCGGGGGCAACGGGCGCGGGCGCGACCGGAATGGCCTCCTCCACCGGCGTGCTCGGCAGCCACTGCTTGAGAGTGCGCGCCAACAACGCGCGATCGAGCGGCTTGGACAGGTAATCGTCCATGCCGCTGTCGAGGCATTTCTCGCGATCGCCGGCCATGGCGTGCGCGGTCATGGCGATCACCGGCATGCGCGCGGAGTTGATCTGGGCTTCGCGGCGGCGCAGCTCGCGCGTGGCCGCATAACCGTCCATCACCGGCATCTGGCAATCCATCAGCACCAGATCGAACACGCCCTTGCCGAGCAGATCCAGCGCCTCGCTGCCGTGGTTGGCCTGCACCACTTCCAGACCGAGGCGCGACAGCAACTTGGTGGCCACCTGCTGGTTGACGGGATGATCCTCGACCAGCAGCACGCGCCCGCGCAGCGGTGGCTCCAACTCGTTGGCCGTGGGCGGCGCGGGTGCGCGCGCCGGTGCCGTGGCGCGCGCGATCAACGGCTCCGGGCGCGTGTGCGAACTCAGCGCGAATAGGCTTTCCAGCGCGGCGCGCAATGCGGACTCATCGGGCTCGCGCGGCAGCACGCCGAGGCGCGGGCCGCCGGCCTCGGCCGGCGCGCCGGGCAGCAGGATGCGCACGCGTTCCAGAGTCGGCTCGCGCAACACGTTGCGCACCAGGGTTTGCGTTTCGCCCGGCGCACCGCCCATTTCCGCGACCAGCAATTCGTGGCCGAAACTGCGCCCCAGCGGCGCGGAACGGCGCAGCCGCGCCAATGCCTCGGCCGGCTGCGACAGAAATTCCACCTGCAGGCCCAGCCCGGCCAGCAATGGGTTGAGTTTTTCGTAGCCGCGCTGGCTGCCGGCATACAAACCACGCACGCCCTGCAGGCTGAGCCGGCCCTGCGCGACCTCGCCCGGGAGTTTGCCCAGCGGCAGGCTGAACCAGAACACCGATCCCTTGCCCGGCTCGGAGCGCAGGCCGATCTTGCCGCCCATCAGCTCGACCAGTTTCTTGCAGATGGTCAGACCGAGGCCGGTGCCGCCGTAGCGGCGCGTGGTGCTGCTTTCGGCCTGGGTGAAGGGCTGGAACAGGCGCGCGGCGGCGGCCGGCGTGATGCCGATGCCGGTATCGCGCACCGCGAACACGAGCTCCTCGTGGGTGGGCGTTTCCGCGCGCTTGCTGACGCGTACCGACACGCCGCCGCGCTCGGTGAACTTGAGCCCATTGCCAACCAGATTGCTGAGCACCTGGCGGATGCGCACCGGATCGCCGCGCAGCAATGTGCGCACATCCTCGTCCACGCTCAGGCGCAGACTGAGGCGTTTGGATTCAGCGGCCTTGTCCATCAGTGCCTGCACGCTGTCGAGCAGATCTCGCAGGTTGAGGGTGACGTTTTCCAGCTCGAGTTTGCCGGCCTCGACCTTGGAGTAATCGAGAATGTCATCGACGATGCGCAGCAACTCCTGCGCCGAGCGCTGCGCGGTGGCGACGTAATCGCGCTGGTCGGCGTTGAGCTGCCCGCCCAGCACGATGTCCAGCAGCGGCAGGATGCCGTTGAGCGGAGTGCGGATCTCGTGGCTCATGGTGGCCAGGAATTCGCTCTTGGCCAAAGTCGCGGACTCAGCCGCGCGCTTGGCGGTGACCAGCTCCTTCTGCATGCCCTGCAGCGCCGACAGTTCTTTTTCCAGAATGATCGTGCGCGCGGCGTTCGGGACCGGCGGCGGCACTTGCAGCGCTTCCGCCTCGCTCCAGCGCCGCGCCAGACGCAGCCAGGACAGCACGGCCAGCACGGCGGCGAGCAGCGCGGCAGCGGCCAGCATCAGCTTCCACGGCATCGCCGTTTGCCACAGCGCCAGCAGCGCCAATGCGGCCAGCAGTACCAGGCTGCCGGCGAGCAGTGCAATGGCAGTCGGATCACGGTGCGTGGCGGACATGCGGCTCATCTCAGGCAGGGTTGCCGACAAAATCGTAATCGAGTTGCACCCCGGCTTCCTGCACGAAGTTGCCCTGCAGGAGGTCGGCGCCGGCAGCGTAGAACGCCGCGGCGGTACTTGCATCATGCACGCGCGGGGCGATCACCAGCGCGCCGCGCGCATGTCCGGCGGCGACCACGGCGCGTGCCTGACCGTCGCGCGCCAGCTCTGGCGCCAGTTTGATGAAATCCAGCGGCAGATCGTTGAAGCCGGGCTGCGCCAGGGTCAGCGCGCTGACCCCAGCCAGCGCCACCGCCAAGCCACGTTGATGCAAGTCCGCGAAACGGCGCGCGGCATCGGGATAGTTGCCGAGCAGTGCCTCGCAACGGTACTCCAGCACCAGGCTGGTCGCGGGCAGCTCGGCGGCAGCCAGCACCTGCGCCAGGCTGCCGTCACGCCAGACCTCTTCGAACACCTCGAAACTCTGGCTGACGAACAACATCAGCGGCGTGCCCAGCTTGCGCCGCGCGGCAAGCACCGCCAACGCGCGCTTGAGCACCCAGACATCCAGCGTCGGCAGCAAGCCGACGGCGGCGGCCTCGGGCAGCAACGCAGCGGCCGCGTGCTCGCTGCCGCGCGCATCGCGCAGGCGCAGCAGCGCCTGGTAGCGCGGCGCGGCGGCCATGCCGGCGATCGGCACCAGCGGCTGGAACGCCAAGCTCAACGTGTCCTCGGCCAACGCGCTGCGCAATTGCGCGACCAGGGCGTGCTGACCCTGCGCCTGCGCATCGTGGCGCGCGACGCTGACACCCTGCCGTCGTGCGCTTTCCAGCGCGCGTTCGCAGGCGCCGAGCAAGGCCATCGGATCGGCGCCGGCGCCCATGCCGCAAGCCCCGGCGCTGAGCGCCAACGGCACCGCGTGCGCCGCCTCGAAACGCTCCCGACTGATGCGCGCGGCCAGATCCTCGGCGAAGGCCGCCAGCGCCACTTCGTCACGTTGCGGCGCAAACAGCAGAATGGCGCTGGGTCCGAACGGCGCCAGCACCTCGCGCGGCAGGGTCTGCCCGGCCACCCACGTGGCGAACTGCTGCAGCAGGCGATCGAAACCGCCGAGACCGAGGCGCTCGCGCAGACGCGGCGCGTCGTTCAGTTCGACCAGCAACAGGCCGCCGCCGGGCGCGACGCCCGTGCGCGCGGCCAGTTGGCGCGCGATGCGGTCGAACAGCACGCTGCGGTCGACCAGCGCCTCGCTGCCGTTGACCACGCGCGGACCACGCCGCATGGCAACGCGCGCGCGGCGCACGCGATTGCTGACCGCGGCGATCAGGTGCTTGGGCCGCACCGGCTTGGCGATGAAATCATCGCCGCCGGCATCCAGCGCGGCGTACTGGCGGTCGGCGTCCGGATCGCCGGAAAGAAACACGATGGGCGTGGACACGAAAGCCTCGCGCTCACGGATCAACGCGGTCAGCTCGAGGCCATCGGCGCCGGGCATGTTGATGTCCATCAGGATCAAGTCGGGCTGGAAGCGTTCCAGCTCGTCCAGCGTGGCCAACGGCTCGACCACGGTGCGCGTATGCATGCCGGCCCTGCGCAGCACGGTTTCGGCGAAGGCGGCCTGGGCGGCGTCATCGTCGACCACCAGCACGCGGTAGGGTGCATCGCCGATTTCGTCCTTGAGCAGCGGCTCGGCCTGCGCCAGCAACGCGTGCAAGCCCAATGTGCGCGGCAAGGCGTGATCGGCGCCGGCGCGCAACGCATCGAGGCGTGTGCTCAGATCGTCCTGTTCGAGAATGGCCAGCAGCGCGATGCGGTGTCCAGCCTCGACGCGTGCGTGCCGCAGCGCCGGGGCCAGCAGTGGCAGCGCCGCCAGTGAGCGCGCGCCGACCACCAGCAACCGCGGCGGCGCATCGCCGCCCAGCGCGACGAGCATGCGCTCGACGCTTTCGACCTGGGCCGCCACGCGTCCATCCTGCTCGAAGTGCAACGCCAGATCGTGCAGCACCGGGTCGGTGCCCAGCAGCAGCACCTGGGGCGCGGCGGCAGGCGGCGCAGCGGGCGCGGGCGCCGCGATGATGGCGGCGTCCACGGCGGCAGCGACCGGCACAGGCATGCCTGCGGAATCGGTGATCACGGCCGCAGCGGTGGGCCGGCGCGGTTCGAGGTCGGCAATGCCCAGCTCACGCCAATAACCTGGTGGCGGGGTTTCCATTTGCGCGTAACCGACGCTGCTGCTGCCATCGGCCTCGCCGGTGCGCAGCGGCGCTGCCAGACCGGCCTCGGCGCGCGCGGCGAACTCCAGCATGGCGGCCTGCCCCATGGGAGCCTGCAGAGCTTCCAGCGCCTGCGCGATGGCGTCGTTGGCGGCTGCATCGGGCAGCGCGGTGCCAGGCACGAAGGGCTGCAGCGATTCGGCCAACGCTTGCAACGGCGCCGCCTGCTCGGGCAAGCCGTAGCGTCCGGCGGCCTCGGCGAGGCGCGCGAACTCGGTTTCGAGCAGGTACAGCGCGTTGACGTCCCAGCCCTCGCGGCGTTGACGCTCCGCGCGGCGCAACAGGATCTTCATGCGCTGCGGCAGATGACGCAGAAAGGCGCCTTTCAGCTCCTCGCTGCGGATCTGCTGCTCGGTAACCCTCATGCCTGTGCCCCCTGCGTCCGTGCCCGGCGTGGTCCTCAGAACGGCTTGACCACCACCAGGATGACGATTGCGACCAACAGTATCGACGGAATCTCGTTGAACCAGCGCAGGCGCTTGCTGCTCCATCCACATGCGTCGCGCGCGAAACGGTTTTTAAGGTGCAGCAGCCAGAAGTGATAGACGATCAGCAGCGCCACCAAGGTCAGCTTGACGTGCATCCACGGCAAGCGCAAAAAGCCTGGCACCAGCACCAGCATGGCAATGCCGAACGCCACCGCCAGCGCGCCGCCGATGTGGGTCATGATCATCAGCTTGCGTTCCATCACCTTGAGGCGCTCGCGCACCACCGGCTCGGATGCCTCGGCGTGGTACACGAACAGCCGCGGCAGATAAAACAGGCCCGCGAACCAGGTCACCACAAAAATGATGTGAAGCGCTTTCAGCCAAAGCATGAACACACCCCGCGAGCCCCGAGTATAGCTACAGCAAGCAGCGCCGGCCGCGCCGTGACGCGGCTTACAAATTGCAAACTTTGGTCATGGCACCATCGCGGCCCCTCCAAGATACGGCCCCTGATTACCGCGATGCCGGTCACGCCACCCCCCGATTACATCGTACGCCCGCGCCTGCCGGGCAGCCGCGCGCAACGTTTGCTGGCGCTGCTGCTGGCGTTGACGCTGCTGGCGGCCAGCTTTGCGCTGGGCCATTGGAGCGCCGTTCGCAGCAGGCCCAGCGACAACACCGGGGCCAATGCCGCGGCCATGCAGTATGAGGTGCGGACGCTGAAGCAGCGCCTGGCGATCCTGCAGCGCGACCGCCAGGTGACGCGCGTGGCCATCGCCGCGCTGCGCCGCACGCTGTCCGATCGCGGCGCCGAGATCGAAAGCCTGCGCGCCGATCTGGCCTTCTACACGCGCCTGATCGGCGGTGACGAACAGGCACCGGGCCTGAGCGTGGCCGCGCTGACGCTGAGTCCCGTGGCCGGCACGCGCGGCTACACCTTCAACCTGACCCTGCTGCAAACCGCGCGCGGCGGCAACCCCGTCCAGGGCCGACTGGCGCTGGCGCTGGAAGGCGTGCAGGGCAGCCACGCGGCACGTTACGACTGGGCGCAACTGGCGGATGCGCGGCAACGTGACGGATTGCCGTTCGCCTTCAAGTATTTCCAGCAATTGCATGGCATGCTGGTGCTGCCGCCGGGGTTCGTGCCGGCGCGCATCCACGTTACCCTCAAGCCCACCGGCGCCGCCGCACTCACGCGCGATCTGGCCTGGGTCAGCGCGCTGGCCGGCAAGGATACGACCCATGTTCCGCAAAACCCGTAAGCCCTTCGCCGGCAGCGGCTCGACCAGCCTGATCGCGACCGATACCACGCTGCGCGGCGATATCGTCTTCAGCGGCGCGCTGCACGTGTGCGGACGCGTGATCGGCAACGTGCGCGGCGAGGGTGAAGCGCTGTTCACGCTCAGCGCCGAGGGCGTGATCGAGGGCAGCGTGCTGGCGCCGCACGCGGTGATCAATGGCAGCGTGCGCGGCGACATCCACGCCAGCGAGCGTCTGCAACTGGCGGCCGCGGCGCGGGTCGAGGGCGATGTGCACTACCGCAGTCTGGAAATGGCCGCCGGCGCGCGGGTCAATGGGCGTATGCTGCACGATGCCGAGGCTCCCAAGCGCCTGGCCGCGCCCGAGGCGGCCGAGGCTTGAACCCGGCGCCCTTGCCCCAAGCATGTTGATTATGGATATTGCGATCGCCACTCCTGATTACCGCAGTGCCGAGCACCCGCTGGGCTTTACTGCGGCGGCCGCGCAGAAGGTACGCGAGCTGATCACCGAGGAAGGCAACCTCGCGCTCAAGCTGCGCGTGCATATCTCCGGCGGCGGCTGCTCGGGCTTCCAGTACGGCTTCAGTTTCGACGAGCAGCAATCCGACGACGACTACGTGCTGGAGCGCGACGGTGTCGCCCTGCTGGTCGATCCGCTGTCGCTGCAATACCTCGCCGGGGCCGAGATCGATTACCGCGAGAATCTCAGCGGCGCGCAGTTCGTGATCCGCAATCCCAACGCGCGCACCACCTGCGGCTGCGGTTCCTCGTTCTCGGTGTGAACGCAAGCCAGCGTTCGGCGCGCAATGCCTACGCCGGGCTGGGTCTTGATCGCGCGCACACGCGCCGCAGCGACGCCGTCTGGCTGACCAGCGCGCGTGAAGACGCGTGCACGCGCTTCGTGTTGACCCTGCCGGATAGCAAACTGTGGGCCAACGCCACGGGCGACGGCCTGCAATGGCTCGATGCCGCCGCGCTGGATACCGCGCAGCGCGCGCACGCCAGCCTGCTCGGTCTCGATGAAACCGGCGTGGCTTATTTCCAGATCGCCAGCGCACAGCCGCCGCAAGAGCCGGGACAGGCGCTGGGCCTGCGCGCGCTGGCCGCCGGCGCCGATGCCTTCCACGCCGGCCTCGCCGCCTACGCCGCGGCACTGGCGCACTGGCAGCGCACCAGCCGCTACTGCCCGGCCTGCGGTGCCGCCACCGAGCACGACGATGGCGGCCATCGCGCGCGCTGCCCGCAGTGCGGCCTGAGCCAGTTTCCGCGCACCGATGCGGCGGTGATCGTGCTGGTCGAGCACGCCGACGCGGCGCTGCTGGGGCGCAAGCCGGGATGGCCGCGCGGACGCTTTTCCACGCTTGCCGGCTTCGTCGAGCCGGGCGAGACGCTGGAAGACGCCGTGCGCCGCGAAATCGCCGAGGAATCCGGCGCCGTGATCCGCGCCTGCGACTACCATTCCTCGCAACCGTGGCCGTTTCCGGCTTCGCTGATGCTCGGCTTCACCGCGCAGGCCGCCTCGCGCGCGCTGGCCGCCGGCGATGGCGAACTGGCCGAAGTGCGCTGGTTCACGCGCGCCGAGCTGCGCGCCGGACTGGCCGATGGCGGTCTGAGCCTGCCGCCTGGTTTTTCGGTGGCGTATCACCTGATCGCGGACTGGCTGGAGCAAGCGCACTGAGCGCGCGGTAGTGCTCGCCGCGCGCTACACGCCGGGGATATTGCCCGGGTCGCGTGCACGCCCACTGAGCACGATGACAGGCCACGTGATTACAATCACGCCTCATACCAAGGAGTGTCCATGGCGCTGAAGCTGCTCGCCGTGCTGCTGGCCCTGCTCCTGGCGCGCAGCGCTCCGACCCTGTTGCACCTGCGCAGCTTCGGCTGGCTGAAGCCCTGGCTGCGCGCCACGAGCAGCACGCGTACGGGCGTTGTGCTCGCGGTGCTGCTGCCAGCGGTGCTGGTCGGAGTGATCGGCTACGCACTGCTGGGACGCTGGCTGGGCGTGTTGTGGCTGGCGTTCGCGCTGGTGACCCTGTTGTGGACGCTGGGTCCGCGCGAGATGGAAGCCGACCTCGAAGAACTGCTCAACGCCGCCGAGGGCGAGCCGCGCGCGGCCGCGCTGCAGAACTTCGGCGATGGCAGCGATGTCCCGCTGTCGTGGAGCGCGTCCAGCGTGGTCGGCGCCGGTATCAACGCCGCGCTGCGGCGCCGTTACGCGGTGCTGTTCTGGTTCTTCATGCTCGGTCCGGGCGGCGCGCTGCTGTACCGACTGGCGCGACTGGCCGCCGGCGCGGGTGGCCACGCTGTCGAGCTGCCCGCCACGCAGCAGGACTTCGCGCGACGCATGGCCGCGGCGCTGGAATGGCCACCGGCTCTGCTGATGGTGCTGGCGATGGCACTGGTGTCCAATTTCGATGCCGTACTCGGCAGCCTGCGCGCCTGGCACAATGAACCAGGCCGCAATTGGCTGGGACTCGACCCGAATTTCCTGCCCGCCATCGCCGTGGCCGGGGTCAACGCCGACGTCGAGGCCGGCGACGGCTACGCCGTGGACGCCACCGACGTGGCCGGTGAGCTGGAAGACCTCGCCCATTTGCTCAACCGCGTGCTGATCATATGGCTGGTGTTGGCCGCGCTGCTGGTGCTGGGTAGCTGGATGGCTTGAGGGCCGAGTGTGCGCCGCGTCGCGGCATGGCGGACAAGCGCCCATCGCCACCAGCGGCGATACCAGCCACGCGCCGTGCGCGCCGCTGGCCATGGCCACGCCGTCGGCGACCATGCCCGGCGGAATCGCCAGCGCGGTCGTGATTTCCACCAGACCGTTGCCGCCGATCCGCGCGCGCGGGTCGAGCACGCGCGGCGGGATCGAATACTTGATCGGCGCGAACACGCTCGCATGCACGCCCATCAGAAACAGCACCAAGCACAGCAACCGGATGCTGTGCAGCCAGAAGCCCAGCGTCGCCAGCAGCGTCGCCGCGACACCTGGAATCCGACCAGGATCGGCGTGGCCTGACGCAATGCGTTGTCGTTGAACGCGCCCCCGGCATGGGTTGGGAAATACGGCAGAAAGCGGCGCTGGCGCAACAATCGGAATCGGAATCGGCTCATGACGATGCAGCCTGGCAGGCGCATGCGGCGCTACCGCGACCCGACACCACAGCCACAACGCAGCAGATCGCGCACGCGCGGCCGCTATCCGTGGCGGACGCTTGTAGGCTAGCCACATGCCGCATCGTCGAACCGGTTCACTCGCTCGTCGCAACGCCGCGGTGCTGCTGCTGTTCGCGCTGCTGCCGGCACTGCTGCTGGGATTGGCGCTGAGCGCTTGGTATGGCCGCGCCGATGCGCGTCATGCCGCGGCGATGCTGCGCAGCATGGCCGATGGCTCCGAGCTGGCGCTGCGCGGTTATCTGGCGCGCAACCGCGACGCCGTGGCCACCCTCGCCGCTGTTCCCACGCTGCGCGCGCAGTTCGACGCCAGCACCCTGCAACCGCGCCTGCGCCTGCTGCGCCAGATGCATCCCGGCATGCTGACCACGTTCGGCGCCGCGCCCGACGGCCAGATGCTGATCGCCGCGCCGGCGCGCGACGCCGCCGGGCGCGCCGACTACTGGCGCGGCGTCAACCTGGCTGATCGCGATTATTTCCGCGCCGCGCTGCGCAACCGCGCGGCATCCGTCTCGGGCATGTTGCACAGCCACGGCCATGGGCAAGGCATGCTGATCGGCATCGCCGCGCCGGTGTTCGATGCCCATGGAAAACTGCTCGGCGTGGTCGGCGCGGCGCTTGATGCGGACAAACTGCAGGCCGATCTCGACCACCTCGCTGGCCCGCGCGATGCGTTGGCGCTGCTCGACCCGCAGGGCCGCATCGTTGCCGCCAGCGCGGCGCTGCATGTGCGGCGCGGCGCCATGGCCCACGACAATCGCACGCTGCGCCACGCCCTGGCCCTGCCCGTGGGTCACGTGGCCGATGTCGATCCCAGCCCGTGGCGGGAACAACGTGGCCTGCGCGAAACCCTGCCGCGGGGCTGGCAGGTACTGGCGCTGGGGCCGCGGCAGTTCTTCGCCCACGCGTTGCTGCTGGCACTGGGACTGCTGGCACTGCTGCTGCTCGCCATGGCGCTGACCTTGCGCCTGCTCATACGCAACACCACGCGACGGCTGCTGGCGCCGGTGCATGCCCTGGCCGAGGAATTGGCGCGCTTCGACCCCGGCAGCGCCACCGAGCTGCCGCCCGGCGTGCGCGATGCGCCGTACGAATTGCAGCCTATCGTCGACGCGCTGGAAGCGCATGTTGCGTTGATCCAGGAGCTGCTGACGCAACGCGAGGAAACCCTGGCCGAGCGCGAACACGAGATCGAGCAGCGCACGCGCGAACTGCGCCGCGCCGTGGCCGCGCTGGGCGAGAGCGCACGCACCGATGCGCTGACCGGACTGACCAATTACCGCGGTTGGCGCGAACTGGCCGAGAGCCTGTGGCGCGAGGCGCAAGACGGCCACAGCGAGATCGCCGCGATCGCCTGCGACATCGACCACTTCAAGGCCTACAACGACACCTACGGCCACCCCGCCGGCGATGAATGCCTGCGCCGCGTCGCCACCGCGCTGCGCGAAACCCTGGGCAGCGCCGCGCGCGTGCTGGCGCGCAGCGGCGGTGAGGAATTCATGGCGCTGTTTCTGCCCGCACCGCGTCGCCGCGCCCAGGAACTGGCCCTGGCCGCGCGCGCCGCGGTGGCCGCGCTGGCCATTCCCCACAGCGGCAGCGCACCTGGCCACGTCACCCTGAGCCTGGGTTTCAGCGTGATGCTGGCCGACCCGGATGCGCGTCTGGACGTGTTGCTGCGCGCCGCCGATCTGGCCTTGTACCGCGCCAAGCGCAACGGCCGCGACCAGGTCGCCGAGCTGTCGGTCAGCGCGTTGCAGAAACTGCGCAACGAGGAGTAGCGCTGGCGGCACGCGGCTTGTGCTGCGCGCGCCGCTCATGGCCCGCCGCAGCGCAGCGTCGCGTGCTGCTGCTAGGCTGCGCGCCCCGCCGCCGCTGACTCGCATCCCCATGCCCACTGCTCCGCCCCGTCCGCTCGTGGTGCGCTTCGGCGCGCTCGGCGACATGGTGTTGCTGACCCCGTTGCTGGCGCTGCTGCGGCAACGCTACGGCGTGGCGCCGGACGTGCTCAGCGCGGGCGCATGGACGCCGTCGCTGTACGCCGACCACCCCGACGTGCACCAGATGCTGCTGCTGGGCAGCCGCAAGCGCCCGTACTGGAGCGATCCGCGCCAGTGGCGCGCGGTGGCGCAACTGCGCGCCACGGGTCCGCGCCCCGTCTATGTCTGCGACGAACTGGCCACGGCGCCGCTGGCGCGGCTGCTGGCGCGCGCCGGCTTTGCCGCGGATGAGGTGCTGTGGGTGGGCGCACACCGCGAGTGCGCGCGCCCGCACTGGGTCGATCGCTGGCTGGCCTTCGGCGTGCTGGATGCGCCGCGCTGGCCCGGCGCTGCCCAAGCCGCGGTGGCCGCCGCGCCGCGGTTGCTCGTCAGCGCGGCCGCGGCGGCCGACTGCGCGGCGTGGTTGACGGCACGCGGCTTCGGCGCGCGGCCGCTGTTGCTGCTGCACGCGGGCAACAAGCGCACGCTCAAGCGCGGCGGCGCGCGCGGACGGCTGGGCGACAGCAAGGCCTGGCCCGATGCGCGCTGGGTGGCTCTGCTGCGGGCCATGCACGCGCGCGTTCCCGAAGCCGTCATCCTGCTCACCGGCACCCCGCCCGAACAGCCCTGGCTGCGGCGTCTGGCGCGCGCCAGCGGCCTCGCTGCCGCGCAAGCCATCGGTGACGATCTGCCCCTGCCGCGCCTGCTGGCCCTGCAAGCGCGCGCCACGGGCATGATCAGCGTGGACACCGGCCCCGCGCACAGCGCCGCCGCGCTGGGCTGCCCGCTGCTGGTGCTGTACGGTGCGGCCAGCGCCGCGGCGTGGCTGCCGCGCTCGGCGCAAGACAGTCCGGTGCTGTGGCGCGGCGGCGCCGATGCCGGTTGTCAGCGCCTGCTCGAGACCTCGGTGGAGGAGGCCGTCGCGGCCTGGCAGGTACTGCCGCTGCGCACGCCGACTTGACAGCGCGCCGGCGCTGACCCCCAGACTAAATAAGGAGCGTGCGGTTTGGGCGCTGCTGGCAGCGCCTCCGCAATCCTTTATCCGAGTGCATCCATGGCCAAGAACCTACTCATCGTCGAATCGCCCGCCAAGGCCAAGACGATCAACAAATACCTCGGCAAGGATTTCGAGGTGCTGGCCTCCTACGGCCACGTGCGCGACCTGGTGCCCAAGGAAGGCGCGGTCGATCCCGAGCACGGCTTCGCCATGCGCTATGCTTTGATCGAGAAGAACGAGAAACACGTCGAAGCCATCGCCCGCGCCGCCAGCAAGGCCGAGGCGATCTACCTCGCCACCGATCTGGATCGCGAGGGCGAGGCGATTTCCTGGCACATCAGCGAGATCCTGCGCGAACGCGGCCTGCTCGAAGGGCGCAGCGTGCAACGCGTGGTGTTCAGCGAGATCACGCCGCGCGCCATCAAGGACGCCGTGGCCAAGCCGCGCGCGCTGGCGCAGGATCTGGTCGATGCGCAGCAGGCGCGGCGCGCGCTGGATTACCTGGTCGGCTTCAATCTGTCGCCAGTGCTGTGGCGCAAGGTGCAGCGCGGGCTCTCGGCCGGGCGCGTGCAGTCACCGGCGCTGCGCATGATCGTCGAGCGCGAGGAGGAAATCGAAGCCTTCAAGACGCGCGAATACTGGTCGCTGGACGCACAACTCGCGCACGCGGGCGTCGCGTTCACGGCGCGGCTGAGCAAACTCAAGGGCAAGAAGTTCGAGCAGTTCGATATCACCGACGCCGCCACCGCGCATGCCGCGCGCGCCGCGCTGCTGGCCGCGGCCGGCGGCGCGCTGGTGGTCAGCGAAGTGGTGTCGAAAGAGCGCAAGCGCCGCGCCGCGCCGCCGTTCACCACCTCGACCCTGCAGCAGGAGGCCGCGCGCAAGCTCGGCTTCGCCACCAGCCGCACCATGCGCGTGGCGCAGGGCCTGTACGAGGGCGTGGCGTTGGGCATTGAGGGCAACGTCGGCCTGATCAGCTACATGCGCACCGATTCGGTGAGCCTCTCCGCCGAGGCGCTGGGCGAGCTGCGCGAGGTGATCGCACGCGAGTTCGGCGCGCACGCGCTGCCGGAAAAACCCAATTTCTACCAGAACAAATCCAAGAACGCGCAGGAGGCGCACGAGGCCATCCGCCCGACCTCGGCGCTGCGCACGCCCAAGTCGGTGGCGGCATTTCTCAATGACGACCAGCGCAAGCTGTACGAGCTGATCTGGAAGCGCGCGGTGGCCAGCCAGATGATCCCGGCCACGCTCAACACGGTCAGCGTGGATCTGGCCTGCGGCGCCGACAACGCGTTCCGCGCCAGTGGCACCACCGTGGTCGACCCCGGTTTTCTGGCGGTGTACGAGGAAGGCCGCGACCAGAAGTCGGACGATGACGACGAGCAAGGCAAACTGCCCGCGCTGGCCGCCGGCGCGCGCGTGCCGCTGGCCGACATCCTCGCCGAGCAGCATTTCACCGAGCCGCCGCCGCGCTACTCCGAGGCCTCGCTGGTGAAGACGCTGGAGGAATACGGCATCGGCCGGCCCTCGACTTATGCCAGCATCATCCAGGTGCTGCTGGCGCGCGAATACGTGCTGCTGGACCAGCGCCGCTTTCGTCCCACCGATGTCGGCCGCGCGGTGGGCAAGTTTCTCAGCCAGCACTTCACCCAGTACGTCGATTACGACTTCACCGCGCGCCTCGAGGATGAACTCGATGCCATCGCGCGCGGCGAGGAAGCCTGGGTGCCGCTGCTGGAAAAATTCTGGACACCGTTCAAGCGCCTGGTCGATGACAAGACCGAATCGGTCGAGCGCAGCGAAGCCACCGGCGCGCGCGAAATCGGTATCGACACGGTCAGCGGCAAGCCGGTGAGCGTGCGCCTGGGCCGCTACGGGCCATTCGCGCAGATCGGTCGCAAGGAGGACGGCGATACGCCGCGCTATGCCTCGCTGCGTCCGGGGCAGAGCATGCATACCATCGCGCTGGCTGATGCGCTGGAGTTGTTCAAGCTGCCGCGTGTGCTGGGCGATTCACCGCAGGGCGAAGCGGTCAGCGTGGGCATCGGCCGCTTCGGGCCGTTCGTCAAGCAGGGCGACACCTACGCCTCGCTGGGCAAGGAAGACGATCCGTACACGATCGACCTGGCGCATGCGCTGGCGCTGGTGCAGGCCAAGCACGAGGCCGCCGCCAACCGCGTGATCAAGGATTTCGGCAACGGCGTGCAGGTGCTCAACGGCCGCTACGGGCCGTACATCACCGATGGCGACAAGAACGCGCGCATCCCCAAGGAGCGCGAGCCGGCCAGCCTCGGCGCCGAGGAATGCGCGGCGCTGCTGGCGGTGGCGCCGTTCCGGCCAAAACGCGGTGCCGCGCGCAAGAACACCAAGGCCGCGCCCGCGAAGAAGGCCGCCGCGAAAAAGGCTGTTCCGGCGGCAGCGCAGGCCGCGCCGATGCGCAATCGCGCAGCCAGCGTCAAGAAAACCGCGGCGCGCAAGACGGTCACGCCGCAATCGACGCCACGCAAGGCGACCGCGGCCAAGACCGCCATAACCAGGCGCGCACCGACCAAACGCGCGTCACCAAGCCCCGGCGATTGAACATGCACGCGCGCAACCATGCCGATCGGTCTGTCAGTGGACGCGGCTGAACCGCCATGTCGACCGCATCGCCCGCCAACGCATCCGACGCCGCGTACCTGCCCTGGCTGGCCGGCGAGGCGACGCGCGCGCTGATCTGGCGCGGCGGCGCAACCATCAACATGGGCGCGTTCGCAGCACAGGCCGAAACCGTGGCCGCGGCGCTGCCCGAGTCGGCCAGCGCGATCATCAATCTGTGCGCCGGGCGCTACGCGTTTCTGCTGGCCTTCGCCGCCGCGCTGCGCGCCGGCCTGCCCACGCTGCTGCTGCCAACGCGCACGCACGCGGCGCTGGTCGAGGTCCGGCAGGCTTGGCCGGGCGCGCTGGCGCTGCACGAGCCGGGTACCGCGCATGAGTTTGGCGGCCTGCGGCTGGACGCGCTGGGCACCACGCCCGCGTCCGCTGCCGCACCGCGCAACCTGCCGCTGCTGGATGCCGCGCGCGTGGTGCTGGTCGGCCACACCTCGGGTTCCAGTGACGCGCCGCAGCCGCAGCGCAAGAGCCTGCGCGCGCTATGGGCCAGCAACGCCGCCAACCAGGCGCGCCTCGCCGCGGAGCTGGGCGCGCGATTCAATATCGTCGCCACGGTGCCGCCGCAGCACATGTACGGCATCGAGATGAGCGTGCTGCTAGCGTTGCTCGGCGGCGGCGCGGTGGCCGACGCGCAACCATTGTTGCCCGCCGATGTCGCCGCCGAACTGCGCAAGCTGCCCGCGCCGCGCTTGCTGGCGACCACGCCGCTGCACCTGCGCGCGCTGCTCGATGCCGGCCTGGAGCTGCCCTGCGAGGCCATCGTTTCGGCTACCGCGCCACTGGATGCCGCGCTGGCGCGCGCCGCCGAAGCACGTACCGGCGCGCCGCTGATCGAGGTGTATGGCGCCACCGAAACCTGCGTGGTGGCCACGCGGCGCACCGCGCACGAACAACTGTGGACGCCCTACCCCGGCGTCAGCGTGCAGCCCGAGCCCGACGGCGTGCGCATCGAGGCACCGCAATTGTCCGCGCCGGTGCTGCTGGGCGATCTGGTCGAGCGCGCCGCGGATGGGCGCTTCCTGCTCGCCGGGCGCGTCGGCGATCTGATCGAGATCGCCGGCAAGCGCGCCTCGCTGGTCGATCTCACCCGCCGCTTGCTGGCGATACCCGGCGTCGAGGATGCCGTGATCATCCAGCACGAGGACGCCGACGCCGGCGGCGTGCGCCGCCTCGCCGCGCTGGTGGTCGCGCCCAGCGCCAGCGACGCCGCGATCATGGCCGCGCTGCGCGCCAGCTTCGACCCCGCGTTCCTGCCACGCCCGCTCAGGCGCGTGCCGCGCCTGCCGCGCAACGCGCTGGGCAAGCTGCCGCGCGCGGCGCTGCTGGACCTGCTGCGCGGCTGAGGCGCGGGTCAGCGCCGCGCGGTGGAAGCTCAAGTGGTGCGAGCGAGCGCGACTTCCTCGGCGCATACCTGCGCGATCAGCACTTTGATGAAGTGCGTGCGCGACGCGCGATAGTCCGCGCTGCGCGGCCCCTGATGCGCGGCGCCGTGCATGGCGTCGTGCGCGCTGATCAGCGTCGCATTCGCCGCGCCGTGCTGCGCGAGATACGCGCCGACCAGACACGGCGCCTCGGCGATGCGCTGCCAGCCGGCGCGGTCTTCCGCGAATTGCTCGAAGCGCTCCTCCCACAGCAGCGTGCCGGCCAGCGCGCCCAGCGCGGTGCGCGGCGCGTGCGCATCGAAGGACCAGTGGAACTGCGCCAGCAGTTCCGGCAGCGCGGCTGCCGCACAGGGTCGCGCCAGCGCGTAACCCTGGCCGAAATCCGCCCCCAGCAGCAGCGCTGCCTCCACCAGGCCGGCGGTTTCTAGTCCCTCAACCACGACCTCGATGCTCAGCGCCTGCCCGAGCAAGGTGAGCTGGCGGATGAAGCGCAGCGTGCGCAGCGGGTCGGCGGCCACGTCGCGCACCAGGGTCTGGTCGATCTTGACGCGATCGAACGGCCATTGCCGCAATCGCGCCAGCGAACTGTGCCCGGCACCGAGATCATCCTCGGCCATGCGCACGCCCAGCGCCTTGAACGCCAGCATGCCGGCCACGGCGCTGCCCAACGCGTGCTCGGCCTCGCTGGCGTTCTCCAGAATCTCCAGCAGCAGCGCGCGCGGCGGACAATTGCTGACACCGAGCGCGGCGGCGGTGGCGGCGGCGTAACGCGGGTCATACAGCGCCGCGGGTGGCAGGTTGACGGTGATATCGAGCGCGTGGCCGGACGCGGCCAGCGTCGCGCGTTGCGCCAGCGCCTGACGCAGACCTTCGCGGAACAGGCGCAACAGATCGTCCGCGTTCAGCGCCGGCAGAAAGCGCCCCGGCGCCAACAGGCTGCCATCGACATCACGCAGGCGCGCCAGCGCCTCCAGCTCGACCACGCGGCCCTGCGCCAGCGCGAAGATGGGTTGGTAGTGCATCTCCACGCCATCACCGGCGAGGCGCTCGCGCCAGCGCTCACGCAAGGTGAATGGCAGCACCTCGGTGCCGGGTCGATCCGGCGCCAGCCGCGCCAGGGCCAGATCGAGCAGGGTCTTGAGCTGCGCGACGAAGGCCTGCTGCGCGTCGCCGGAAAATCCGCCCGGGTAGCGGCTGTACAGCACCAGCAACGCCAGCGGCGCGCCTGGCTTCGGCCCCAGCGGCAACACCACGCTGGAGCGCACGCCCACCTTCAGGGCGAAATCGCGCCATGGCGCCATGGCCGGATCGGTGGCGTAATGCAGGCAGCGCTCGATGCCGCCGCTGCGCCAGGCGCGGCCGCTGGGTCCGCGTCCCATCGCGCTGTCGGCATCGGCGGTGATCGCCATCACCTCGCCATGCGCGAGCGCGCGCAGATAGTCGGCGAAGGCCGTCCCGCCGACTGCCTCGTAGGCGAAACCGCCCTTGGCGTCGGGCCGACCGACGCTGCAGGAAATGATTTCGTCGTGACGCGCCAGCGTATCCACCACGCCCTGCATCAGCGACGCGTAGCCGTCGGACGACCAGGCGAGCGCGCTGATCCGCGCGATCAACGCGTCGCGCTCGCGCTGCATGGCGCGCATGCCCTCGAGCTGCCATTGGCGATCCTGCGCCAGGCGCCGGTGCAGCACCAGCAACGCGCGCCGATCGCGATGCACGTAGCGTCCCAGCGCGGCATCGAGCGCCTCACGCAGACGTTCGACGCTGTCCGACAACCACACCGTCTCGATGCCGCAACCGGCATGCGCGCGCCCGGCATGCTCGGCCACCGTGCGATGCGTCGAGGCATCCAGATCCGGGCGCAGCAGCAGGCGCAGATGATCGCGTTGCTTGTCATGCAACGCGGCCAGCTCGTTTGCCGGCAGGATCTGCAGCATGCGCGCCGGCTCCGGCATCTGCCCCAGCTCGATGTAGAACGGCTCGACCACGGCTTCCAGCGTGCCCTGCGCCGCGGCGGAGAGCGTCCGCAGCAGACGCACCGCGGATTCGCCATAGGGCTGCAAATCGGTCGCCTCGTGCTCGCTGGGCGTGCTTTCGGCATTCGCGACGGGCGGCGGCAACGCCCACCAGCGATGCGCCTCGTGCTTGTGCGTCTTGACGTGATACATGGCCTGATCGGCGCGGCGCAGCAACTGTTCGCCGGTGTCGTCCGCGTGCAGCGGAAACAACGCCATGCCGAGGCTGGCGTGCAGCACGATCTGCCGGTCATCAATCTGGCAAGGCCGCTCCAGCGCCAGACGCACCCGTTCCAGCAGCGGTTCGAGATCCTCGATGCGCGCCAGATCCTCGAACACCAGCACGAACTCGTCGCCGCCAAGCCGGGCCACGTAATCCTCGTCGCGCATCGCGCCGCGCAACTGCTCGGCCGCGGCCAGCAGCAAACGGTCGCCGACAGCATGTCCCATGCGCTCGTTGACCGGCTTGAAGTCATCGAGATCCAGCATGCCCACGGCCACCAGCAGGTGATGACGGCGAGAGCGCGCAAGCGCACCTTCCAACTGATGTTCGAGCGCGCGGCGATTGGGCAAGCCAGTCAGCGCGTCGTGCAGGGCCAGATGCGCCTGCCGCTCGCGTTCGCGCGCCAGTGCTTCGCGCTGTGCGTATTGGCGCAGCGCCAGCCCGGCGGCGTTGGAGATTTCGTCAAGCAGCGAGCACAGCTCGACATCGAACGTATCGGCCTCGCGCGCGATCACCGCGAACACGCCGCTGGGCGCGAGCGTGGCGGCCGCATCGACCACTGGTGGCGTACCGAAAATCGGCCAGCATCCGACCGCGCCCATCTGCGCCAGCGGCGGTTGGTGCCAATTCTCCGGAATCGACGCATCCTGCGCGGATTGCACGCGCACGAACGGTTGCCCCTGGCTGAAGGCGCGTGTCGGGCCGGGCACCACCACACCTTGCGGCGCGCGCGGCGGAATGGATACGCCGCGGATCGCCTCGGCCATGGGGCCGGCCAGCGCCATGCGCCGTAGCAGCGCGCCGCCATCGTCAGCGAACACATCCACGGCCTGGGCGCCAGCGATATCGACGAGCACCGCGGCCAGCGTCCGGTAGATGGCCTCGGGATCGGGCTGCGCCAGCAAGGCCTGCTGAATCGTGCGTTGCGCGGTGCGATAGCGGCGCAGGCGCTGCTCGCGATCGAGCAGTGCCTGGTGATCCCAGAAGCGCGCGATCTCCTCAATCAGGCGCTGCGCCCAGTCCAGCAGGTCATCACCCAGGAGTGTGCGCGAGTCGCCATAAACGCACAGCGCCAGCTTCGCGCCGTCCGCGACCGGCGCCACCGCGGCCAGACTGGCGCCCAAACCATGGCGCCGCGCGGCCTCTCGCCACGGCGCAAACTCCGGCGCGTCGGTGCGCGTGAGGCGTGGACGACCATCGCGCAAAGCCCGACCCACGGGTCCGTGCGCGCTGGGCATGGCGGGGTCGATATTCAGCAAAAGGTTTTGTGCGTAACTCTTCGCCGATCCGGCGGCGCCCAGTATCTGGATTTCACTGCCGCCCGCAGGCAGCAGGCCGACCCACACCAGCGGCAGGTCCATCACGCGCGTGAGCGTGGCGGCGATTTCGACCATTGCGGCTTTGCGATCCCGGCCAGGCGACGGCCGCAACTGCGTCAGCGTTTCCGCGACGCTGCGATAAAAACGCGCGCGCAACGCCTCGGCGCGATGCAGTGCGACTACCTCATCCATCGCCATGACTCCGCCTTGAATCCACGGGTGACCCATTATCAGCACCCCCGCCATGCGCGGACCCACGGGCAGGAGGATGCAGCGAGTGCAATGCTTGCCGACCAGCCATGATGATCAAGCCTGCACCTTGATTTCGGCCAAGGCAAGGACCAGCTTGAGGAAAACTTGGCATCGCGCGGACCTTTATTCGCACGTCCTGCGATGAAGTCATCGTGCCGATCCCCGCCGCACACCCCAACCCATCCCGGAGTCACCCCATGTCCAGCCTCTTGCAAGACTCGAATCGCCAACGCTTCGACACCATCGCCGCGGATTGGGACGACTCGCCCATGCGCCGCGCCATGGCCGGCGGCGTGGCCGCAGCCATCGCCGCCGCGGTGCCGCTGCAAGCGCAGTGGCAGGCGCTGGAATACGGCTGCGGCACCGGCCTGGTCGGCGCGCAACTGGCGCCGCGGCTGCGGCATCTGCTGGCCTGTGATCTGTCGCCCGGCATGCTGGCGGTACTCGATGAAAAAGCCCGCGCCGCCGGCCTCGACAATCTGCACACGCGCGTGCTCGATCTGACCCGCGAGGCACCACCGGCGCAGCGCTTCGATTTGATCTTCAGCAGCATGACCCTGCACCACATTCCCGATGTGCCCGCGTTGCTGAAGGTTTTCCACGGCATGCTGGTGCCTGGTGGCTGGGTGGCGCTGGCCGATCTCGACGCCGAGGACGGCAGCTTCCACAACCCCGACGTGCCCGGCGTGGCGCATCATGGTTTCGAGCGCGCCGAACTCACGCGCTGGCTGCAAGCGACCGGCTTCCGCGACATCAGCGCGCGCACCGCGCATACCGCCGAGAAAACCCGCGCGGGCAAGACCGCGCAATACCCGATTTTCCTGATCACCGCGCGGCGCTGAGCATGGCCGCGCCCGCGCAGCTCTGGATCGCCGGCTACGGCCCCGGCCTGGGCGCGGCGCTGGCGGCGCGCTTCGCGCGCGAGCACTGGCGCGTGCTGGCCCTGTCGCGCAGCGCGCCCGAACCAGCGCTGGCGAATGGCGCGCACGTTGCGCTCGACCTGCTGGCCGCTGACGGCGCGGCGCGGCTTGCGCAACTGATCGTCGAACACGGTGCGCCGCGCGTGCTGGTGTACGACGTCGGCGTGTTTCGGCGCGCAGCGTTCGCGGCGTTGCGCGAGGACGATTTCCGCGCCTGCTGGGAAGGCATGGCGCTGGGCGCGTTTCGCGTGGCGCAAGCGGTGCTGCCGGCGATGACGCAAGCCGGCGGCGGCACGCTGATTTTTTCCGGCGCCACCGCCAGCCTGCGCGGCGGCGCCGAGTTCGCCGCTTTCGCCAGCGCCAAGTTCGCGCTGCGCGGGCTGGCGCAGGCGCTGGCGCGCGCCTACCAGCCGCGGGGTGTGCACGTGGCGCACACGATTCTGGATGGCGTGCTGGCCGACAGCGCGCGCGCCGGGCAATACGCGGCGCGGCTCGATCCCGCCGCCGTGGCCGATGCGTATTGGCACCTGACGCAGCAGACGCCGGGCGCATGGACGCACGAGCTGGACCTGCGTGGCGCCGACGAACCGTTCTGATGGGCGACACGGTGTTGATCGTCGGCGCGGGGCTGGCGCATGCACTGCATCGTGGCGCGCGCGTGTGGCCGCGCGGCGCACGCTGAGCGCACCGCTACAATCGCGTTTTGCGCACGCGGAGCGAAGTGATGAAGGTGCTGGTGATCGGCGATGGCGGCCGCGAGCACGCGCTGGCCTGGAAGCTGGCGCAGTCGCCGCGCGTGCGCGAGGTGGTCGTCGCGCCGGGCAATGCCGGCACCGCGCGGGAGCGCCGCGTGCGCAACGCGCCGGTCGCGGCCACCGATATCGATGGCCTGCTGGCGCTGGCGCAATGCGAGGGCATCGCGCTGACCGTGGTCGGCCCCGAAGCGCCGCTGGCGTTGGGCGTGGTCGATCGTTTCCGCGCCGCCGGGATGCCCTGTTTCGGCCCGCGCCGCATCGCCGCGCAACTGGAAAGCTCCAAGGCCTTCGCCAAGGATTTCCTTGCACGTCACGCCATCCCCACCGCGCACTACGCGGTGTTCACCGACCTCAAGCTGGCGCTGGAGCACGTGCGCCGCCACGGCGCGCCCATCGTGATCAAGGCTGACGGCCTCGCCGCCGGCAAGGGCGTGGTGGTGGCGCTGACCCTCGGTGATGCCGAGCAGGCGCTGCGCGACATGCTCGGCGGCCACGCGCTGGGCGCGGCCGGCGCGCGCGTGGTGATCGAGCAATTCCTCGAAGGCGAGGAAGCCAGCTACATCGTGCTGTGCGATGGCACGCACGCGCTGCCGCTGGCCTCCAGCCAGGACCACAAGCGCCGCGATGATGGCGACTTCGGCCCCAACACCGGCGGCATGGGCGCGTACTCGCCGGCGCCGGTGCTGACGCCCGCGATCGAGCAGCGCGTGCTGCAGACCATCATCCGCCCGACGCTGGCCGGCATGGCCGCCGAGGGCGCGCCGTTCATTGGTTTTCTGTACGCGGGGCTGATGATCGACGACGCCGGCGAGGCGCGCGTGCTGGAGTACAACGTGCGCATGGGCGATCCGGAAACCCAGCCGCTGCTGCTGCGCCTGCGCTCGGATCTGCTCGATCTGATCGAGGCCGCGCTCGATGGTCGCCTCGAGCAGATCGACGTGGAGTGGGACTCGCGCCCGGCGCTGGGCGTGGTGCTGGCCGCGCACGGCTACCCCTGCGCGACGCGCAGCGGCGATGTGCTCACGGGTCACGACACGCAGTTCGCGCCAGAGGTGAAGATCTTCCATGCCGGCACGCAGCTCGACGCGCAGGGTCGCGTGCTGGCCAGCGGCGGCCGTGTGCTCAGTGCCTGCGCGCTGGGCGAGTCACTGGCCGCCGCGCGCAGCGCCGCCTACGCCGCGCTCGCGCACGTGCATCTCGACGGTGGCTTTTATCGCCACGACATCGGTTTTCGCGCGCTGCATCGCGATTGAGCGCAACCAGGAAAAGCGCAGCAGATCTGCATGCGCCAAAGACACTGCGCGCAACGCGAGCTGTGCGCGGTCTGCAATTGCATTGCATGACGTGTCCATCCAAATCTGGAAAACCGCCATGCAAATCGCCAAATGCGGCAACAGCGTTATCGCGCGCTCCGGGAAACAAACCGCACCGACGACGCGAACGTATCAGAAATAGCAAGTTGCACCAGTCGTTGTTTTCCTGGACATGGCACGCGCAGGTCTTGAGGCGGGCCGCGCCGTGAGCGGCGCGCGCTTGGCCTTGCGGTCGCGCATTGCCGAAATCCGGCTCAACCGGGCAGACGCTGCCACAGCCCGCCGGCGGCGCGCGCGACGCGGCCTTCCAGTTCCAGCAGGCCCAGCGCCGCGGCGGCGGCGGCGACGGGTTGATCCATGCGCAAGGCCAGGGTTTCCAGCGCCACCGGCGCGTGACCCAGCGCGGCCAGCCAGCGCGTGGCATCGCGATCCAGCGTGGCGATCGCGACGGATGTAGCGCTGACGTCGGCGTCTTGCGCCAGGCGCTCGGACAGGCGCAGGCCTTGCGCGCTGATCGCCGGGCGCAGCGCATCGAGGATTTCCTCGGCGCTTTCCACCAACTGCGCGCCTTCGCGGATCAGGCGATGACAACCGCGCGCCAGCGGATTGGCGATGGAACCGGGCAGGGCGAACACCTCACGCCCCAGCGTGGTGCCGGCGTGCGCGGTGATCAGCGCGCCCGAGCGCTGTCCGGCCTCGACCACCAGCACGCCCAGCGCCAACCCGGCCAGCACGCGATTGCGCATGGGAAAATGCGCCGCGCGCGGCGTCGTGCCGGGCGGAAACGCGCTGACCAATGCGCCGCGCGCGACGATGCGCGCGGCCAGCTCGCGGTGCCGCGCCGGATACACCACATCGCCGCCGGTGCCGACCACGGCCACGGTGCCGCCGGCGCTGTCCAGCGCGCCGGCATGCGCGGCGCCGTCGATGCCGGCGGCGAGTCCGCTGCTGATGGTCAGCCCGGCCGCGCCCAGTTGCGCGGCGAAGCGGCGCGCGTGCGCCAGACCCTCAGGCGTGGCCGCGCGCGCGCCGACGATGGCGAGCTGCGGCAGCAGCAGACGCGCGCCGTCGCCGCGCACGAATAGCGCCGCGGGTGCGCCGGGGCAGGCATCGAGCTGCGGCGGGAAATCGGCGTCGCGGCAAGTGAGCAGATGCTGGTCGGGCTGCTGCAGCCAGTGCAGATCGGCCGCGATGCGCGCGCGCTCGGGTGCGCGCAACCAGGCGCGCGCGGCGTCCGGCAACGCCGCCGGTGGCGTGCGGCGCAGACGTGCCAGCAGCGCCGCGGCGCTGCCGTCGCGCGCCAGCAACGCGCGCAGGCCGGCGCCACCCAGCGCGGGCGTGCGCAGCAGAATCAGCCAGGCTTCGTGTTCGGCGTCAACACTCATGCGCGACAGTGTGCGGATCGCGCCGCGCAGCGCGTGCCGGCGTGCGCTGTCGGCGCCTGCCTACAGCATGCGCGCGCGCGCCGAAAACGCGCGCGCCCTCGCGAGGAGGGCGCACGGGATACGTGGGATCGAATCCTTACTGCGGCAATTCGAGCTTGGCGCCCAGCTTGACCGGGCCTTGCGCGTCCATCACCAGGCCGTAGCTGACGTGATCGAAGGTGCGGAAGATCATCACGTGGCCGACGAGCTCGGACGGCAGGGTGACGCGCTTGCTGAAAGTGTGATCGAAGCTGGATGACTCGACGTCGTTGATGATGCGCTCGCCTGGCTGCCAGATGGCGTAGGTCTGGCCGTTCCTCACGCCCTCCTCGCTGCCGGCCGACAACGCCACCACCTGCTTGGAGCCCACCGCATTCATGGCGGCGTTGAAGGCGATCACGCGCATGTTCGGTGGCAGCGTCTTGGGCGCGTGCGGGTAGTAGTTGCTGTCGTAGGGATGGGTATCCAGCGGCAGGATGCGATCGCCCTTGCGGATCTCCATGATCGAGGATTGCAGCAGCGTGGTGACGGGTTCGCCGGGCTTGTTGATGCGCAACACCGCGATGGTGCCAATCACCTGCGCCTCGTAGCCCAGCGTGTGGCCCTTGCCGAACAGCCCGTAGCCGGTGGTGTTGCGGTGCCAGGGGCCGTCGTACTGGGTGACGTTGTCATCAAGATCCTGCGCGATCTGGTCGCGGCTGCCGGCGTCGGCATTGAAGGTGGTGAACACGTGCGTGGGGCGTACCACGGCGAAACGCTCGCCGGGCTTGGCATCCTGCAAGCCCATCACGTAGATGAACTGACCGGGCACGCCGCGCAACTGGTCTTGCTCGAAGCCGACCACGTACGGAGCCTTGGTCAGCATGTCGCGATGGTTGAACACGCGCAGATCGACCAGGTAGGTCTGCATCTCGGACAGCGGGATCGGCTGCACCGCCTCGTTCAGCGGCATGGCGATCACGCGCGGCCTGAGCACCAGCGAGGGCTCGCCGTTGCCCATGTAGTCCAAGCTGATCACGTCACCAGGATAAATGTGGTGCGGGTTGTGGATCTGCGGGTTGGCCTGCCACAACTCCGGCCACAGCCAAGGCTTGTTGAGAAAGTGGGCGGCGATGCTCCACAGCGTGTCGCCCTTGCGCACCACGTAGGTGTCGGGGTGACCGTGACGCAGCATGTTGCTGCCACCGGCATAGGCCGCGAAGGCGATCATCACGCCGGAAAGAAGCGCAAGCGATTTCTTAAGCATGGCTGGCAATTCCCCGTTCCCCTTAGGGTTTTAGCAGTGTAACACGCACTCGAACCGACTCCGACAGCACGGCTGGCACGACCACACATCACGGCATTCGCCCGATGAAACAACCGATCAGGCGCGGCCCGCGCGGCGTGCTTACAATAGCCGCAGCCGCAGCGGCGTGCTTGTGATCGGCTCCGCGATCCGCATCTCCGCTTGGGAGGCATCGCCATGGCCAAGCTTGAAATCCTCGAATTCCCCGATCCGCGCCTGCGCACCGTGGCGCAGCCGGTCACGCGTTTCGACGCGGCGCTGGCGCAGTTGGTGCGCGACCTGTTCGAGACCATGTACGCCGCACCGGGCATTGGTCTGGCGGCAACCCAGGTCAATGTGCACCAGCGCGTGCTGGTGTGCGACGTCAGCGAGGATCACGACCAGCCGCTGGCCCTGGTCAACCCGCGCATCCTCGCCCAGGATGGCGCGCAGACCTATCAAGAGGGCTGCCTGTCGGTGCCCAGCATCTTCGCCGATATTGATCGCGCGCTGACGGTTACCGTCGAGGCCGAGGATGTCGAGGGCAAGACCTTCACCCTGGAAACCAGCGATCTGCTGGCGGTGTGCATCCAGCACGAGATGGATCACCTGCAGGGCAAGCTGTTTGTCGATTACCTCTCGCCGCTCAAGCGCGAGATGGTGCGCCGCAAGCTGGACAAGCGGCACCGCCAGGCCGCCACGGCCTGAGCACGCAGCGCGCCCCTGTGCGGCTGGCGTTCGCCGGAACGCCAGCCTTCGCCCTGCCCTGCTTCGCGGCGTGTCGCAACGCACCGGGTACACAACTGGTGGGCGTCTGGACGCAGCCCGACCGGCCGGCCGGACGCGGGCGCGCGCTGGCCACCAGCCCCATCAAGCAGGCCGCGCTGGCGGCGGGCGTGGCGGTGTTCCAGCCCGAATCGCTCAAAACGCGCGCGGCGCAGGCGCAGCTTGCGGCGCTGGCGCCCGATCTGCTGCTGGTCGTGGCCTACGGCTTGATTCTGCCGCGCGGGGTGCTGGCGATTCCGCGCCACGGTTGCTGGAACGTGCACGCCTCCCTGCTGCCGCGCTGGCGCGGCGCGGCGCCGATCCAGCGCGCACTGCTGGCCGGCGACACGCAAACCGGCGTGTGCCTGATGCAGATGGAGGCCGGCCTCGACACCGGTCCGGTGCTGCTGACGCGGCGCACACCGATCCTCGCCGAGGACACCGGCGGCAGCCTGCACGATCGTCTCGCCGCGCTGGGCGGCGAAGTGCTGGGCATCGGCCTGGCGCGACTGCTCGCCGGCACCTTGCCAGCGGCGCAGACGCAGGCCACGGCGGGCGTGAGTTACGCGCACAAGCTGGACAAGGCCGAGGCCATGCTCGATTTCAGCAAGCCCGCGATCGAACTGCAGCGCCAGGTGCGCGCCTTCGATCCGTGGCCGGTGGCCGCGGCCGAGATCGCCGGCGAGCGCGTGCGCGTGTGGCGCGCGCAGGCGCTGCCCGCGAGCGCGGCTGCCGACGTCGCGCCCGGCAGCGTGCTGGACGCGACGCGCGCGGGCATTGATCTGGCCGCCGCCGCCGGCGTGCTGCGCGTGACCGAACTGCAGCGCGCCGGCGCGCGCCGCATCAGCGCCGCCGATTACCTCAACGCACGGCCCGAACTGCGCGCGCGCCGATGAGTACCGTCACCCCGGCCGACACCCGCGCCGTCGCCGCGCGCGCGCTCGCCGAGATCGCGCTGGACGGTCGATCCTTGCGCGAGGTGCTGGCGCGGCAATTGCCGCAACTGCCGCAGTCGCGCGAGCGCGCCTTCGCCAGCGCGCTGGTGTACGCCGGCGCACGCGGCTGGCTGCGCTGGAACGCGGCGCTGCCACGACTGCTGCAAAAACCGCTGCCGCGACGTCTCGGCGCGCTGCAGGCGCTGCTGGTGCTGGGCCTGACGCAGGTGGAAGACCTCGGCGTGCCCGCCCACGCGGCGGTCGCGGCCACGGTGGACGCGGCGCGGGCGCTGGGCCACGACGCGCAACGCGGATTGGTCAACGCCGTGCTGCGGCGCTGGCTGCGCGAGCGCGACGCATTGCTGGCGCGACTCGACGCGGATGCGGTCAGCCGCGCGCGCCTGCCCGACTGGCTGCTGCAAGCGCTGCACGCGGACTGGCCCGCGTACGCCGCGTCCATCATCAGCGCCAGCAATGCCGAGGTGCCGCCGACGTTGCGCGTCAACAGCGCGCGCGGTAGCCGCGCGGACTATCTGCAATGCCTCGCCGCCGCCGCCATCGACGCGCAAGCGCACGCCTGGATCGACAGCGCGGTAACGCTGGCGGCCTCGCTCGATGTCACCCAGTTGCCGGGCTGGTTCGAAGGCTCGTGCGCCGTGCAGGACGGCGCCGCGCAACTGGCCGCCAGCCTGTTGGATGCACCGACCGGCGCGCGCGTGCTGGATGCCTGCGCCGCGCCCGGCGGCAAGGCCTGCCACATCCTCGAACGCAGCGCGGTGCAACTGACCGCGCTGGAGCTGGCGCCGGCGCGGCTGACGCGCGTGCGCGACAACCTCGCGCGCCTGCGCCTGCACGCCGAATTGCGCGTGGGCGACGCCACGCAACCGGCGGCGTGGTGGGATGGCGTGACGTACACGCACATCCTGCTCGATGCGCCGTGCTCGGCCACCGGCGTGCTGCGCCGCCAGCCCGACGTGCGCCTGCATCGCCGCGCCAGCGATCTGCCCGCGCTGATCGCGCAGCAACGCGCGCTGCTGGATGCGCTGTGGCCACTGCTGGCACGCGGCGGCACGCTGCTGTACGCAACCTGCTCGATCCTGCGCGGCGAAAATGCCGCGCAAGCCGCGGCATTCCTGGCCGCGCACGGTGATGCCGAAGCACTGCCCATCACTCTGCCGGCCGGCCGCGCCGATGGTCCCGGCTGGCAGATCCTGCCCGGAGAGGATGGCCTCGACGGCATGTTCTACGCGCGCCTGCGCAAGCGCACCACGTGCTGAAGTCGTGCAGCACGCCACTTCCGCAAGGCGACAGCGCGGCTACACTGCTGCGCGTGCCCATACTGATATCCAGGAGCCTGCTCGTGATCCAGACCCCACCGCGACTGCTGCGCCGCCTTGCGCCGGCATTGGTGCTGGCCCTCGGCTTGGCGGCCAGCGGCATGGCGCTGGCCGCCGTCGTCACCGGCCCAGTGCAGTACCGCTGGCACGATACCCACGGCAATCTGCATTTCAGCGACACGCTCAGCGCCGACGCCATCGCGCGCGGCTACGACATCGTCAATGCGCAGGGCGTGGTGGTGCAGCACGTACCCAGCCCCGCCGAGCGCCGCGCCGAGGAAGCCGCCGCGCGCGCGCAGGCCAAGCTTGAGGCCGCACGTGCACGCCAGCAGGCCGTCGACGCGCAACTGCTGACCGCTTATCCAACCGAGGCCGACCTGCGCAAATCGCTGGAAGCGCAGGTGAGCAACGTCACCCAAGCCATGCGCGCCACCGAAATCAACCTGCAGAGCCAGGAAAGCAGCCTCGCCGACATGCTGCAGCGCGCCGCCGAGATCGAGCACGAGAAAAAACCCGTGCCGCTTTATCTCACCCACGACATCGCCCAGCAGCGCGCGGTGGTCGAACAACAGCGCCTGGCCTGGCAGCGCCAGCAACAGCAGCGCGACGCGGCGCGGGCGGCGATCGCGCCGCAACTGGCGCGCTACCGCCAGATCAAGCAGCAGCAACAGGCGCAGGCCAACGCGCAGATGCCCTAGAAACGGGGGTGGGGAACGGGATGGGCAGCGGCGAAAAAGCGCCATGCTCCTTGCCGAGTCCCGAGTCCCGAGTCCCGAGTCCCGAGTCCCGAGTCCCAGGCTGCCTCAAATCGTCATGCCCGCGGTGACGGGCAGCCAGTTGCGGCGCTCGGCAGGGCACTGGATCCCCGGCTCGCGCTGCGCGCGCCCGGGGATGACGATGTTTGGGGCACGCTGCGCAACGCGTTTGCTCCCGGCTCCCGGCTCAGAACGGCAGCTTCAGGTCCGCCTGCTGCGCCAGCAACTGCGCGCGGAAGGCCCCCTGGATGCGCTGCAACCCCTCGGGCGTGTCGGCGGCGAAGCGCAGCACCAGCACCGGCGTGGTGTTGGAAGCACGCACCAGACCGAAGCCATCCGGCCAGTCCACGCGCACGCCGTCGAGTAGGCTGATACGTCCGCCCTCGAAGCGCGCGTTGTGGCGAAACTGTTCGATGAAGGCGTAGTGCTCGCCCTCGGCCAGCGCGATTTTCAGTTCCGGCGTGCTCACATCCCGCGGCAGCGCGGCGAGGATCGCCCCCGGCGCACGCCGTTCGGGGTCGGCGGCGAGGATTTCCAGCAGGCGCGCGGCGGCGTACATGCCGTCGTCGAAGCCGTACCAGCGCTCGCGGAAGAAGAAATGCCCGCTCATCTCGCCGGCCAGCGCGGCCTCGGTTTCGCGCATCTTGGCCTTGATCAGCGAGTGCCCGGTGCGCCACATCAGCGGCACGCCGCCATGGCGCAGGATCGCTGGCGCCAGATGCCCGGTGCACTTGACGTCGTAGATCACGACCGCGCCCGGATCGCGCGTCAGCACATCGGCCGCGAACAGCATCAACAGGCGGTCTGGAAAAATATTCTCGCCGCCGGGCGTAACCACGCCGAGGCGGTCGCCATCGCCGTCGAAGGCCACGCCCAGATCCGCGCCCATGCGCTTGACCGAGAGCATCAGGTCTTCGAGATTGCGCGGATCGGACGGATCGGGATGGTGATTGGGAAACGTGCCGTCCACCTCGCAGTACAGCGGGATCACCTCGGCGCCGATGGCCTGCAGCAATTGCGGCGCGAACGCGCCGGGGATGCCGTTGCCGCAGTCGACCACGATTTTCAGCGGGCGCTCCAGTTGCACGTCGCTGCTGATGCGCTCGATGTAATCGGTGCCGACGTCCTGCTGGCGCAGGCTGCCGCCGTCCGCGCGCTTGAGGCGGCCCTCGCTGATGCGCACGTACAAATCCTGGATGGCGTCCTCGCTCAGCGTCTCGCCGCCGACGACGATCTTGAAGCCGTTGTACTCGGGCGGATTGTGGCTGCCGGTAACGGCCACGCCACAGCCGGTGTTGAGCAGGAAGCCGGCGAAATACACCACCGGCGTGGGCACCGCGCCGAGATCGATGACGTGGCAACCGGCATCGCGCAAGCCCTCGCCCAGCGCCGCCACCAGCTCGGCACCGGACAGGCGGCCGTCGCGGCCAATGACGATTTCGCCGAGATTTTTCTCGCGCATGACGTTGCCGATTGCCTGACCCAGCAGGCGCGCGATCTCTGCGGACAATTGCGTGCCGACCACGCCGCGGATGTCATAGGCGCGGAAAACGCTGCGATCCAGCGCCACCGGTGCGGCGCTGGCGGCAGGCGTGGGGGTGGCTGCCTTGGCCACCTCGGGGGCCTTGGGCGCGGTCTGTGGTTGGTCGCGCATGACATCAGCCAAGGTGGGTTCTCCATGAAAAGAAGTCGCGCCGAAGGCGCGCCGCCGCAGCCATAGCAACACGATGCCACCGCCGAATCCCAGCACCACCCAGAGCAGCGCCAGGGGCAGCGATTCGGTCAGCACCACGTAGTTGTTCGGCGGCAGCGCGCGCACGCTCAGCGCGCTGCCGGGCACCGGCAATCCGGCGTCCTCGGCGCCGGGCTGGGCACTGCCGCCATGCGCCAGCAACAGCACGCCCTGCTGGCGCAGTTCGAGACGTCCACCGCCATGCGGCGCGGGCAGTGCATCGAAGCGCGCCTGCAGCAACGTGAACGGGTATTCGATCCAGGCGTAGCCGAGCAGATGCGCGCCGTCCCGCAGTGGCGCAGCGAGGCTGAGGGTTTGCCGACCCGCGCTGCCGCGCACTTCGAAGCGCACCATAGCCGCGATGCTTTGCGCGCGCACCAGTTGCGCCGCCTTGGCATAGCCGAAGCGCGCGTAATCGGCGCGCAGCACTTCGTTGAGATCCGGCCCGAACAGCTCGATCCGGCTCACTTGCGGCAGCAGCGTGTGCAGGCGCACTTGCGCCGCGGCACTGGGGCCGTTGATCATGTCCGCCTGCACGGCGGGGTCCTGCAGCGCCAGCGCGATTCGCTTGCGCAGGTCGGCGACGAGGCCGCCCAGATTTTGCGCCGCCTGCACGCGCGTCGGCGTCAGCGCGGCCACGGCTTGCTGCACCTGCCACAGCTCCCAGCTTTGCCAGGCCGCGAACAAACCGAACAACAGCGCCACGGTGGCGCCAGCCAGCGGCAACTCGCGGCGCCAGTCGAAGGTGCCGAGCAGCGCGCGCCAGCCGCGCGGCGGTCTGGCGGATGGATGCCGAGCTGATCGATTCTGCGCTGCCATCATGCGCCTCATCCCCGCGCCAAGCCGAAGGTCGAGACAGTGCCGTCCTGCACCGTCTCGCTATCGTGAGTCCGGCACAGGTCCGTACTCACTCCCGCCAGATCAAGGTGCTTGCGCGCTTGATCCGCGTGCAGGGCATCCACGCCCGCTGTCAGTGAAGTGTTTTTCAACACCCCGCTAACCTGTGCCCGTGGAACCGAAACCGCCCGTTCCGCGCATGCTGGGGGCGAATTCCGTCACCGGCACCAGCCGCGCCTGCGCCACTGGCTGCAGCAGCAACTGCGCGATGCGATCCCCCGGCGCGATGGTAAACGCCGCCTGCCCGCGGTTCCAGCACGAAATCATCAGCGGACCCTGGTAATCGGCGTCGATCAGGCCGACCAGATTGCCCAGCACCAGACCGTGTTGGTGGCCCAGGCCCGAGCGCGGCAGGATCAGCGCGCACCAGCCCGGATCGCCGATGTGCAGCGCCAGCCCGGTGGGTACCAGCGCGGCGGCGCCCGGCGCGAGCGTGAGCGCTGTTTCGGGCGCGGCGCGCAAGTCCATGGCCGCGCTGCCCGGCGTGGCATACGCGGGCAGCGGAATGCTGACACCGAGGCGCGCATCAAGCACGCGATATTTCACCTCGATCATGGCGCGGCCTCGCGCGCCACGGCATGCCGCGCGGCGATCAGAGCCACCAGTTCGCGCGCCAGCGTGGCCTTGTCGGCGCGCGCCAGCTCGTGCTGGCCGCCGTGCCAGAACATGCTGAGTGCGTTGTCCGCGGTTTCGATGCCGCGGCCGGCGCCGACGACATTGGCGGCGATCAGATCCGCGCCCTTGTGCCGCAGCTTGGCGCGCGCGTGGGCTTCGAGCTGCTCGGTCTCGGCGGCGAAGCCGACCAGGAATGGTTTGGGGCGCAGCGCCGCCAGCGCGGCGAGGATGTCGGGATTCTCGATCAGCTCCAGTATCAACGGGCCGCCGTGTTTCTTGAGCTTGTGCGCGCTGACCTGCGCCGGGCGGTAATCGGCCACGGCGGCGACGGCGATCACGATGTCGGCATTGACTGCTGCTTGCAGCATGGCGGCGTGCATCTGCAGCGCGCTGCGCACATCCACGCGTCGCGCCACGCCGGGTGGCGTGGCCAGGCTGACCGGACCAGCCACCAGCGTCACCTCGGCGCCGGCCTGCGCGGCGGCGGCGGCGATGGCGAAACCCATGCGCCCGGAGCTGCGGTTGCCCAGATAGCGCACCGGATCGAGGTCTTCGCAAGTCGGCCCGGCGCTGACCAGCACGCGCAAGCCTTGCAGCGCGGGCGCCGTCGCGTCCGCGGCCGATTGATCCAGCGCCTCATCCAGCGCGGTGACGATGGCGTCGGGCTCGAGCATGCGCCCGTCGCCCGTCTCGCCACAGGCCTGCGCACCGCTGTCCGGGCCGAGCACGTGAGCGCCGCGCGCCTGCAGCAGCGCGAGGTTGGCCTGCGTGGCAGGGTGTGCCCACATCAGCCGGTTCATCGCCGGCGCCAGCACCAGCGGGCGCTCGCTGGCCAGACACAGCGTGCTGAGCAAATCGTCGGCCAGACCGTGCGCCAGACGCGCCAGCGTGTGCGCGCTGGCCGGCGCGATCAGGATCAACTCGGCCCAGCGCGCCAGCTCGATGTGACCCATCGCGGCTTCGGCGGCGGCATCCCACAGACCGCTGCGCACCGGCTGCCCGGACAGCGCCTGAAACGTGGTCGCGGTGACAAAGCGCTCGGCGTTGGCGGTGAGCACCACGCGCACTTCGACCTCGCGCGCGCGCAGGCGCCGCACCAGCTCGCAAGACTTGTACGCAGCGATGCCGCCGCTGACGCCAAGCAGCACGCGGCGCGGGCCGCGCCAGGCGCTCATGGCGCCAACTCCGCGGCGCGGGAATCGCATCGGGGCAGCACGATCATGTGGGCGATCATGTGGGCGATCATGTGGGCGGAACCCGACAGCCAGCAAAGCGGAGAGCTTACCGGATGCGCGGGCGTCGGCCGCTGCGCACCGCGTCACGGTCACGCCATGCTGGCGTCATGAGCATCCGCGACTGGCCCGAGGATTCCCGTCCGCGCGAGCGCCTGCTGCGCATGGGCGCCGCCAACCTGGCGCCGGCCGAACTGGTCGCGGTGCTGTTGGGACAGGGCGTGCGCGGCGCCAGCGCGGTGGAACTGGGGCAGCGCCTGCTGGCGCGCGCCGGCAGCGTCTCGGCCCTGCTCAACGCGCCGGAAACCTGCCGCATGCCTGGTCTCGGTCCAGCCAAGCGCGCGCGCCTGCTCGCCGCACTGGAGCTGGCGCGGCGTTGTCTGGGCGAGGAACTGGCCGCGCGCCCGGCGCTGAGCAGCCCCGGCGACAGCGCCGCCTTCCTGCGCGCGCAACTGCGCGATCGCGCCTACGAAGTATTCGCCTGTCTGTTCCTGGACAACCGCCACCGCGTGCTGGCCTTCGAGGAGCTGTTCCGCGGCACGCTCGATGGCGCCAGCGTGCCGCCGCGCGAGGTGGTGCGCGCCTGTCTGCGTCATAACGCGGCCGCAGTGATCCTCGCGCACAACCATCCCTCCGGCGTGGCCGAGCCCAGCGCCGCCGACGTGGCGCTGACGCAAACGCTGAAACAGGCGCTGGATCTGATCGGCGTGCGCGTGCTCGATCATCTGGTCATCGGCAGTGGCGCACCGGTTTCGCTGTGCCAGCGCGGGCTGTGCTGATCGGCGCGCGGCATCGCCTGGGCGCACATAAAGAAACGGCGCGGCTGCAAGCGCCGCGCCGGAGGTGATCCGCACCCAAGATAGTTGCCCCATGCTGGCCCGTGGAGAGGATCGGTCAGCCCGCGCAAAGTAACCGGGCGCGATGACGCTGACGTGACGGCCGGCGCGCGGCTAGCGCGCCATGATCCCGCCGAGGTCGGACAGCCCCGCATTCGCAGCGACCACGCCGGGCGCCGCGCAAACGCGCGCCGGCTGGTTGCCGTCCACGCGACAGATCGCAGCGCTGAACGCGTTGACCTGCGGCATGATCTGCGCGAACAGCGCGCTGTGCGGATCGGCCAACTGCGCGCCGATCTGCTCCCAAGTCATGCCCTGCAGACTGGCCGGCGAGATCATCGGCTGGGTGAGCAGGTAGGCGCCGTTGAGATAGACAAACGGAATGCCATAGCTGAACTGCACATATGGCGGCACATCGAAGGTCTTGAACACCTGCGCCGCCTGCGCGGTCATCGGCATCAACTTCTGCTGCTCGCGATTGGCCGTTTCGATGGCCTGAAAACGCAGATACGGGCTGTTGAAATGCGCGAACTGGAAGGTGAAGGTCGCCGTGTTGGCGAACACATCGTCGGCCGAGGACAGCATGTACTTCACGCCCGACAATTGACCGAAACGCAGCAGGGTCAACGCCAGCCCCCAGCGCTGCGCAGCGCAATACGGGCAGTAATCGGCGCCGACGTACAGCAGCACCGGTGGCTTGCCCAGGTTTGGCCCCTGGACGGCCTTGATGTAGCTGGCAGCCGGACGCTGCGTGCTGCGCAAGCCCGCCACGCTGGCACGTTCGAGTTGCCGCATGAGCGCCGGTGCAACCGGGTGGCCCAGCTTGGCCGCGAGCGCCGGGGGCGTGCCTGGCAGAAGTTGGGCATAACCGACACGCGCATGGGCAAGCCCCGCCAGCGCGACAACAAGCGTGAGACCAAAACGCAGGATTCTCGACATGATCGACTCTTCGTGTGGGCGCGGTTGCGGGCGCGCAGTTCCAATCCCGGGATTGTCCAGCCTTGGGTTGGACAGCAACACGCGTGCAAAGTGCGGCAATCCGGATTGTGCGCAGGCTGGCGATCGAGAAATCATGCTCCGCACACGTTTGCAACGCGGTCGATGCAGCGCCGCGACCAGCACGTCCATGCCACCACCCGGCCGAACTCCGCGCGCGGCGTGGCCAAGTGGGCGCGGGGAATCTCGGACGCCGAGTCTGCGCAACAGCAGCCTTGTCGGCAACAGCCGGTTCGCGGCGGTCAGCCAGCCGGATATCGAATTCCGACCGTCAGTGCTCGTTGTGGACGTATCGACGACCGCGCGACCACGATGCGGCCGCGGCGATCAGGCACACCACGGCCGCGAAGGTGAATGCCTCGGCGAGGCCGGCATGGAATGGCTGGGAAATCAGATTGGAAAAGTATGAGTGCCCGGTCAACGCCGTGCGGTTGGCGGGCGAAAGATGATCCAGCACGCTCGCGCCGACCAGCGTTCGGATCGGGTTGTAGCCGAGGAATGCCGCGAACAGGATCGAGACCGGTGGCAGAGCGCCGACTTGCCTGGCGGCCGTTGCGGATACACCGTGTTGCATCAGGCCTTGCACCAGGGTTGTCGACAGGGTCGTCGAAAGTCCGATGATCATCAGCGTGAAGAAAATTCCGATCGAAAGCACCTGGGCCGAGTTCTGGAAGGTTGAATTCATGCCTCCCCCGGCGCCGCGGTCGCGTGCGGGAAGGCTGTTCATGACGGCTGCCCGGTTGGGCGCGGCGAAGGCGCCCATGGACAGCCCGCTGAACAGCAGGATCGCGGCAAACGCCGCGTAGTTGAAGTCGATGGGCAGCAGCATCAACAACAGGAAACTGGCGGCGGCTCCGATCATGCCGCCCGTGGCGAAATAGCGTGCACCCAGGCGATCTGACAGGTAACCCGAGAGTGGTCCAGAAAGCAGGAATCCCACGGTCAACGGAAGCATGAAAATGCCTGCCCACAGCGGCGTCCGCGCGAAGCTGTAGCCGTGCAGGGGCAGCCAGATGCCCTGCAGCCAGATGATGAGCATGAACATCAGGCCGCCACGGCCGATGGCTGACAGGAATGTCGAGAGCGTACCGAAGGTGAACGCCTTGATCTTGAACAACGGGAACCGGAACATCGGGTCGGTCACGCGGGTTTCGACGATGGCGAAAGCGGCCAGCGACGCCACGCCTGCCGCCAGCAGGGAAATGACCGGTGCACTGGTCCAGCCCATGGCATTTCCGTTGGCCGGCTCGATACCCAACGTGACTCCGATCATGATCAGGATCAGCCCGGCGGCGAACGTGACGTTGCCAGCCCAGTCGATCCGGGCGCGATGGCGTTGCCCGAGTTCTTTCAGCTTCAAGTACGACCAGATGGTTCCGAACAGTCCGAACGGCACCGACACCAGGAACACCAGTCGCCAATCGATGGCGGCCAGCACGCCGCCGAGGACCAGGCCGATGAAGGAGCCGCTGATGCCGGCGATGTTGTTGATGCCCAGCGCCAGGCCGCGCTGGTTGGGCGGGAACGCGTCGGTCAGGATGGCAGCGGAGTTGGCGATCAGGAACGCCGCGCCGATGCCCTGGAAAATGCGGCCGACGATCAGCCAGTCCGCCCCAGTACGCGCCGTGAAGGGATCGAGCGCCAGCAGCAGCGAGGCCACGGTGAACACGACGAAGCCGAGGTTGTACATCTTCACGCGCCCGAACATGTCACCCAGGCGCCCCAGGCTCACCACTAGCACGCTACTCACGATCAGAAAACCGAGGATCATCCACAGCAGATAAAACGTGTTGCCCGGATCAAGCGGATTCAATTGGATGCCGCGAAAAATATCCGGCATCGCGATCAGCATGATCGACGAGTCGATAGTCGCCAACAGCACCGCGATGGTGGTGTTGGACAGCGCCAGCCACTTGTAGTGCGGGGAGATGCTTGCCGAACTTGATGGTGCTGACATTGAAACCGCGATGTCGACCTGCGGTCGATGCGCGGCGGAGCGGTGAATCATCGCGCGCGCCGGGGATGGCTTTGGGCGAGGCGATCGATGATCTTCCGGGTCGTGCCGGTTTCGCCCAGCCGCGGGAAAATGCGCGTGACGCTGTTGAGGTGCGCCTCGGGGCTCATGTCGGTCATGGCGTCGACGGCGAGGGCGACGTTGAATCCGTGCTCGTAGGCTTGACGCGCGGTGGACTCGACGCCGATGCTGGTAGCGACACCGGCGATCACGACCTGCGTCACGCCCAGCTTCTTCAGGTGCTCCGCGAGGTCCGTGCCAGTGAACGCGCCCCACGTGCGCTTGGTCACCGCGTGGTCTTGCGGCTGCCGATCGAGCTCGGCGACGAGATCGGCCCAGTCGTCGGGAAGCTCGTCCAGGCGGCGCACCTGTTCGGTCCGGCCCGGCGCGCCACCGGCAACGTTGACCAGCACCACCGGCAGACCGTGGTCGCGGAATGCATCGGCCAACGCGCGGGCGTGCTTCACGACCGCCGCGATCGGGTGCGCGGTGGGCAGCGCGACGATGCCTTTTTGCAGATCGATGACGACCAGCGCGGTCTTCGCGTCAAGCGTGGTGAGGGCCATGTTGTTCTCCTGCGGGTGATTGCTGCGGCGAGCCGGGAATGGGGCCAGCGGCGTTTGACTACGAGTCGACGAGGCGTTTGAGCAGTTCGACGGCGTTCGCCAGTTCTTCCTGCTCCGCTGTCGCGAGGTTTGTTCGAATGGCACGGAACAACCAGTCCTCGCGTGCCGCGCGGCTGGCCTTGATCATTTCCCGGCAGGCCGGCGTGAGCGACAAAATGGTTTGCCGACCATCGGTCGGGTCCGCTGCGCCACGCACGAGTCCGGCCCCCTGGAGGACGGAAACAGTGGCGCCCATGGATTGCGGCCGCACACCCTCAGCCCGAGCGAGGGTTGTCACCGTGGCAGGGCCGTCGCGCTCCAGACGACCAAGCACGGACATCTGCGACCAGGTGAAATCTCCCGGCTGCGCCTGTTCGCGCAGCCGTCGGATCAGTTTGCCAACCACAACGCGCAATTCCCCCGCCACCGCTGCGGCGCGCGCGGCCTCGGGATCGTTTGGTGGCGCGTTCATATGCGAATTCTAGCTTGTATGAAGCAAGACTACCAAGTTTGCCTTAATACACCAATGCCATCATGCGACCGAGGCCGTATCGAGACGTCTGCGCACTTTTGGAACCATGCTTTGCGCGGAACTCATGCGCTCGATTGCAAGCAAACCGGCAAGGCGCCGCGCGCTGGGTTCCTCAAGGGACCGCACTTTCACGACCCCAGAAGGCGATCTGACGAGCCAAGTCAGATCAACAGTGCGCACGCAGATGGCCAGTTTATGGTGGCTTTCCATCATAATTTGGCCAAAGTGGCCAAATTATGGTTTCAGCCACAAGAGGGTCAAACTTGCAGCGGCGTGGTGGGCCCACCAGGACTCGAACCTGGAACCAAGGGATTATGAGTCCCCTGCTGTAACCATTGTGCTCTAGGCCCGGTGCTGCACTGCGCAGTGTAGCGGGCGAAAAAATTGCCGGACTCTCTCCGACCCGCGCCTCCCGGCTCGGGCGCTCGCCGGCGCGCAGCCGTGCTGCGCGAAACCCCGCCTCGTCCCCTGCTCAACCATTGAGCTACAGGCCCGATGCTGCGCTGTGCAGTGTAGCGGCTGGCGGCAAAGCACGACGCCCGCGCATGGCGGGCGTCGTGTGCAGCGTGCTCGTGGTGCCGCGACGTGCGTTTACTCGGTGTCGAGGAACGAGCGCAACTGCTCGGAACGGCTGGGATGACGCAGCTTGCGCAGCGCCTTGGCCTCGATCTGGCGGATGCGCTCGCGGGTGACGTCGAACTGCTTGCCGACTTCTTCCAGCGTGTGATCGGTATTCATGTCGATGCCGAAGCGCATGCGCAGCACCTTGGCCTCGCGCGGGGTGAGCGAGGACAGCACCTGCTGCACGGTCTCGACCATGCCGGTGTCGGTGGCTGAGTCGATCGGCGAGAGGATGCTGCCGTCCTCGATGAAATCGCCCAGATGCGAGTCCTCGTCGTCACCGATCGGGGTCTCCATCGAGATCGGTTCCTTGGCGATCTTCATCACCTTGCGGATCTTGTCCTCGGGCATTTCCATGGCCTTGGCCAGCTCGTCCGGCGTCGGCTCGCGGCCATACTGCTGCAACATCTGGCGCGAGATGCGGTTGAGCTTGTTGATGGTCTCGATCATGTGCACCGGGATGCGGATGGTGCGCGCCTGATCGGCGATCGAGCGCGTGATCGCCTGGCGGATCCACCACGTCGCGTAGGTGCTGAACTTGTAGCCGCGGCGGTATTCGAACTTGTCGACCGCCTTCATCAGGCCGATGTTGCCTTCCTGGATCAGATCGAGGAACTGCAGGCCGCGGTTGGTGTATTTCTTGGCGATGGAAATGACCAGACGCAGGTTGGCCTCGACCATTTCCTTCTTCGCGCGGCGTGCCTTGGCTTCGCCGATGGACAGCGCGCGGTTGATGTCCTTGACGTCGGTCAGCGGCATCGACAGCAGGCGCTCGACGGCGAGCAGTTTTTCCTGCTCGGCGACGATCGCGTCGCGACGCGCCTTGATCGCCGGCGCCCACTTCTGACGCTTGCGCGCGAGGCTGTCAGCCCAGGTCAGATCGGTTTCGTGGCTGGGGAAGCTGGCGAGGAACTCGGCGCGCGGCATGCGCGAACTCTTCACGCACATTTCCAGGATGGCGCGCTCGTGACCGCGGATTTCACCGACCACTTCGCGCAATTTCCTCACCAGCAGGTCGATCAGCGCCGAGGGCAGCTTGAAGCCCAGGAACGCCTCGCCCAACGCGGCGCGATGCTTGTCGAGTTTCTTGTCGCCAACCTCGGCCTTGTGCGCGGCTTTCTCGAATTTGGCGTAGAGCTGGCGCAGATCGTCGATGCGCTGGCGCACCACGAGCGGGTCGGGTCCGGACGGGCCGGCTTCCTCTTCCTCGCCCTCGACCTTGACCGCGACGACGCCTTCTTCTTCTTCGTCGTCGTCCTTGGCGACGGCGACCACCACCACCGGCGGCGGCGCGACTTCTTCCTCGCCGTCGTTGAAGCCGGCGATGACCTCGGACAGGCGCTTCTTGCCGTCCAGATGCTGATCGAATTCCTCGACCAGCAGGCGCACCGTCCACGGGAAGCTGGCCAGCGCGGTCTGCACCTGCGCCAGGCCTTCCTCGATGCGCTTGGCGATGGCGATTTCGCCCTCGCGCGTGAGCAGCTCCACCGTGCCCATCTCGCGCATGTACATGCGCACCGGATCGGTGGTGCGGCCGACCTCGGAATCGACCACGGAAAGCAGCGCCACGGCTTCCTCGGTGGCGGTTTCGTCGTCTTCGTTGGTGGGCGCAGCTTCGGGCAACAGGCCGACTTCGGGCGCGATCTCGTGCACCTCGATGCCCATGCCGTTGATCATGCCGATGATGTCTTCGATCTGCTCCGGATCGACGATGTCATCGGGCAAATGGTCGTTCACCTCAGCGTAGGTCAGGTAGCCCTGCTCGCGTCCCTTGGTGATGAGCCGCTTGATTTCCGATTGCTGCTCGTTGGGAGTATTGGCCATGCCGTGCACCATGGGGTGAATGAACCTTTCAGTTTAGCCAGTTGGCGATGCTCTGACCACTATTCAAGCGCCGGGTTCCCCGGCGCGCAGCCTGCATTCAATGCGCCTCCAGCCAGAACGTCACCGGACCGTCGTTGAGCAGATGCACCTGCATGTCGGCGCCGAAGCGCCCGCTGGCGACCGGCGCATGACGCGCGCGCGCCTGTTCCAGCAGCAGCCGGAACAAGTGCTCGGCCTGCGCCGGCGGCGCGGCCGCGGTGAAGCTGGCGCGCATGCCCTTGCGGGTGTCGGCGGCCAGGGTGAACTGACTGACCAGCAGCAGGCCGCCGCCGGTCTCGCTCAGGCTCAGGTTCATGCGCCCGGCGCTGTCCGCGAACACGCGGTAACCGAGGATGCGATCCAGCAGCCGCCGTACCTGCTGCTCGCCGTCCTCGGGCTGCACCGCCACCAGCGCCAGCAGTCCAGCCGCGATCTGTCCGATCACGGCGCCTTGCACCTCGACATGCGCGCGCTGCACGCGCTGGATCAGGGCGATCATGTGGATTCCTTCGCTGTTGCGCGTATTGTCGCCGCGATGCCCGCAGGTATCACGAACCGATGCGGCGCACTGCCGCGCTGAATACACTGCGTCATTGCCTCGCTGCGAGTCACCATGAACGATCCCGCGCAGGCGCGCATGCGCTGGCACGTCGCTTTCACCTATGCCTTGCTGCGTCTGGCCGGCCGTCTGCCCCTGCGCACCCTGCACGCGTTGGGCGCGGGTCTGGGCATGCTGCTGTGGCGTGCCGACGATCGCGAGCGGCGCAATGTCGAGGTAAACCTCGGCATCGCCTGCCCTGAACAGTCGCCCGCCGCGCGCGCGGCGCTGGCGCGCGAGTGTCTGCGCGAAACCGGCCGCGGCATCGCCGAGCTGGGCAAGGTCTGGGGCGGTGGCGCCGAACGCGCGCTGCGCTTGGTGCGCGAGGTGCGCGGTCAGGAGCTGTTCGATGCCGCGCTGGTGCGCGGCCGCGGTCTGATCGTGGCAGCGCCGCATCTGGGCTGCTGGGAGTTGCTCAACCACTGGATCGGCGCGCGCACGCCGCTGGCGATCCTGTACCGGCCGCCGCGGCAGCCGGCGTGGGAACCGCTGCTGCGCCGCGCGCGCGGCCGTTTCGCGCCCGAGCAGGTGCGCGCCGAGGGCAGCGGCGTGCGCAGCCTGTACCGGCGTCTGGCGGCTGGCGGTGTGGTCGGCATTCTGCCGGATCAGCAACCGCGCGGTGGTGAGGGCGCGTTCGCGCCGTTCTTCGGCCTGCCCGCGGCCACCATGGTGCTGCTGCCGCGCCTGGCCGAGCGCACCGGCGCCACGGTGCTGTTCGGCTTCATGGAGCGCCTGCCGCGCGGCGCCGGGTTTCGCCTGCATTGGCGCGCGGCGCCCGCCGCGATCGCCGCGGCCGATGCGCTGCTCGCCTGCAGCGCGCTCAATGCCTGCGTCGAGGACTGCGTGCGCAGCGCTTTCACCCAGTACCAGTGGACTTACCGGCGCTGGTCGCTGCGCCCCACGCCGGGCGATGCTGATTTGTATCGCCAGTCGCGCTGAATCAACAGCCGCTCAGTCGCGGCCCAGCCCCGCGCGTTCGAGCGCGGCGAGATAGGTCTGCCAATTACTTGCGTAATCGCGGCCCAGCCGCGCCAGCGTGTCCCAACTGAAAATGCCGGTGTCGTGGCCGTCGTCGAAGCGCAGCAGCACGCCGTATTGTCCGACCGGCTCGATGGCAGTGACGCCAACGTTGCGCTTGCCAGCCACCAGGATTTGCTGGCCAGGGCCGTGACCCTGCACCTCGGCGCTGGGCGAGTGCGTGCGCAGATATTCCAGCGGCAGGCTGTAGCGCGTGCCGTCGGTCCAGCTCACTTCAAGCACGCGCTCGGCGCGGCGCAGGCACAGCTCGCTGGGCGCGGTGCTCAATGCAGACGCCCGACGTCCGGGCCGTCCAGCTTCAGCGCCGGCGCGGCGCCCGCCACCTCGGCCAGGGCCAGGCCATACGGCTCGCGGAAGCTCACCGTGGACACCTCGGACCAGGCGAAGAACGAGGGCTCGGTCAGCCACTCGGCATCAGGCGAGACTTCCTGCATGTTGAAGCCGTCGTCCTCCAGCCCGAGCAAGCGCCCGATGTAGCACACCTCGGACTCCTCCTCGCTGTCGACGTGCACGCCGATCACCGGCGCGTGGCTGCTGGCGGCCTGCACCACCTGCACGATATCGTCGAGCGGGAAATCCTGCGGCCGCGGGATCTGCACGCCGTGCAATTCCAGCGCGCGGGTGATGAAATTGGCGTGCTCCTCGGGCGCTTCCAGCTCGGTCAGGTCGCGGTGGCGCATGGCATAGAGGCCGTCGAAACCCAGCGTGTCGCCGACCACGGACAGCAGGAAGTATTCGCGGCCGATGCCGGCGACATAGCCACAAAAGCTGCCGTGCTCGAGGTTGCCGCGCCACACGCGCACCAGCTCGCCGGCGCTCGCCGCCTCGCGCAGACGCGCGCGGAAGCCCGGTGTTTTCAGGGGAATGATCTTGCCCATAGATAATGATTGGTCGTGCCAGGGATGGATGGATCGCGCGCCGTCAGCGCGCAGTGGGCAGCCGCCCGCAGGTCGGGCAGCTTAACAGCGCCGACCGCGGCCAAGGTTCAAAGAATGTAACGCGAGAGGTCTTCATCGGCGGCCAGATCGGCCAGGTGTGCATCGACATATTCGGCGTCGATCACGTATTTTTCGCCGGACTTATCCGATGCCTCGAAGGAGATCGACTCCAAAAGTCGCTCCATTACGGTGGCCAGACGACGCGCGCCGATGTTCTCGGTGCGGCTGTTGATCTGCCACGCCAGCTCGGCCAGACGGCGCACGGCGGAGGCATCGAAGCTCAGCGCCACGCCCTCGGTACGCAGCAACTCCTGATATTGCAGGGTCAGCGCATGGCGCGGTTCGGTGAGGATGCGCTCGAAGTCCTCCACGCCCAGCGCCTGCAGCTCGACGCGGATCGGCAGGCGCCCCTGCAGCTCCGGGATCAGGTCCGAGGGCTTGGCCAGCGAGAATGCACCCGAGGCGATGAACAGCACATGGTCGGTGCGCACCGCGCCGTACTTGGTCGACACCGTGGTGCCCTCGACCAGCGGCAGCAGGTCGCGCTGCACGCCCTCGCGGCTGATGCCGGGCGTATTGCCGCTGGCGCCACCGCGCTGGGCGACCTTGTCGATCTCGTCCAGAAACACGATGCCCTGCTCTTCGGCCGACTGCACCGCCTGCTGGCGCAGTTCGTCCTCGTTGAGCAGCTTGCCGGCTTCTTCCTCGATGAGCGCGCGACGCGCCTCGCGCACCTTCAGCGTGCGCCGCTGCGCGCGCGGGTTGCCCAGGGATTGGAACATCTGCTGCAACTGCTGGCCCATTTCCTCCATGCCGGGCGGGGTGAGGATTTCGGCGTGACCGCTGCCCTGAGTCAGTTCCAGCTCGATCTCGCGCTCGTCCAGCGTGCCCTCGCGCAACTGCTTGCGCAGCTTCTGGCGCGTGTCGTGGTCGGCGGGCGCATCCGCCGCGCCAGGCTGCGATTCCCAGCCGCCGCGGCGCGGCAGCAGGGCATCGAGCAGGCGATCCTCGGCCTGATCCTCGGCGCGGTTCTGCACGCGCCCGGCGGCGCGCGCGCGCACCAGTTTGAAGGCGACATCGACCAGATCGCGCACGATCGATTCGACATCCTTGCCGACGTAGCCGACCTCGGTGAACTTGGTCGCCTCGATCTTGAGAAACGGCGCGTCGGCCATGCTCGCCAGACGCCGCGCGATCTCGGTCTTGCCAACTCCGGTGGGGCCGATCATCAGGATATTCTTAGGCGTGATTTCCTCACGCAACTCCTCCGGCAACTGCATGCGCCGCCAGCGGTTGCGCAGCGCGATTGCCACCGCGCGCTTGGCCGCGTGCTGACCGATGATGTGCTTGTCGAGGGCGTTGACGATTTCGCGCGGGGTCAGTTCGGACATGGCGTTTCAGCATGGTGGAATAGGGAGTGGGAAGTGGCGGAGTGGGAAGTGTGGAGCCGGTAGCCGATAGCTCGCGGAGCGATGCACCGCATCGGGTTTGACTCTGCGGATCCCGGATCCCCGGTCCCGAGTCCCGAGTCCCGAGATTTCAAACCAGCTCTTCCAGGGTGATGTTGCCGTTGGTGTAAATGCAGATCTGCCCGGCGATGACCAGCGCCTGTTCGGCCACGGTGCGCGCGTCGAGCTCGGTATTGGCCAGCAGCGCGCGTGCCGCGGCCAGCGCGTAGGGACCGCCGGAGCCGATGGCGATCAGGCCGTCCTCGGGCTCGATCACGTCGCCGTTACCGGAAATCAGCAGTGAGGCCTCGGCATCGACCACCGCCAGCAGCGCTTCCAGCCGGCCCAGACGACGCTCGGTGCGCCAGTCCTTGGCCAGCTCCACCGCGGCGCGGGTGAGATTGCCGTTGTGCCGCGTGAGCTTGTCCTCGAACAGCTCGAACAGGGTGAAGGCATCGGCGGTGGCGCCGGCGAATCCGGCCAGCACCTTGCCGTTGGCGCCCAGGCGCCGCACCTTGCGCGCGTTGGACTTCATCACCGTGGCGCCCAACGTGACCTGGCCGTCGCCGGCGATGACCACGCGCCCGCCGCGGCGCACGCTGATGATGGTGGTGGCGTGGAAGCTTTCCATGTCGGCTCCGGCGTTCGCTGAACTCGGGATATGGAGCCGCGACGGCGACACTCAAGCCCTTGCCGACCGGTACCTGCCGCGCCCGCCGTGGCGCGCTAAAATGCGCCCCCGCCCTGCCGGATACCGCCATGTCTATCGCTCCAGAAACCCGCGCGCGCATCGATGCGCTGCTGCAACAGCATCGCGTGGTGCTGTTCATGAAAGGCACGCGCCAGCAGCCGCAGTGCGGCTTTTCCGCGGCCACGACCAATGTGCTCAACGAGCTGCTGCCGGATTACCACACCGTCAACGTGCTCGAGGACATGGAGCTGCGCGAGGGCATCAAGCAATACGGCAACTGGCCGACGATTCCGCAGTTGTACATCGGCGGCGAGTTGGTCGGCGGCGCCGACATCGTGCGCCAGATGTATGCCAACGGCGAGCTGCAGCAGGCGCTGGGCCTGCCGCCGCCGGATCGCACGCCACCGACGATCACCATCACCGACAAGGCCGCCGAGGCGATCCGCGCCGGCATGCAGGAAAACCCCGGCATGGCGTTGCACCTGCAAATTGGCCCGGATCGCAACGCGGGCTTCCAGCTCGCGCCGGCCGGCGCGGGCGACATCGTGAGCGAAGCCAACGGCCTCGGCATCCACCTCGACCCCGCCAGCGCGCAGCGCGCGCGCGGCATCAAGATCGACTGGGTGGAAACCGTGCAGGGCGCCGGCCTCAGCCTGAGTTACCCGGGCAGCACCGGGCACTGAAATCAATTTGCAAAACCGGGCATCCCGCCGCGGTTTGCATGCCAACGGTCGCGGCGGAGCCGCGCCACCTTCGTCGGTTTTGCATACCGCTCCTGCATCGATCGAACGCGCGCGCCGCACGACACGGCCCGCGCAGCCGGCGAAGCATCAATCGGCGTCGGTCTCGAGATCCTCTTCGAAGCGCAGGTGCTTGACGCTGCGCCCGTTGCGCCGCACCAGCTTGAGCGCCTCGATGCCGACCTTGATGTGTGCTTCGACGAAGCTCGTGGTCACCGCGCGATCGCTGGCCTCGGTCTTGACGCCCTCGGGGATCATCGGCTGATCCGAGACCAGCAACAGCGCGCCGCAGGGAATGTGGTTGGCGAAACCGGCGGCGAAAATGGTCGCGGTTTCCATGTCGATGGCCATGCTGCGCGTCGCGCGCAGGTGCGCCTTGAACACCTCGTCGTGCTCCCACACGCGGCGGTTGGTGGTGTACACCGTGCCGGTCCAGTAGTCGTGGCCGAGGTCGCGGATCATGGTCGACACCGCGCGCTGCAACTGGAACGCGGGCAGCGCCGGCACCTCGGGCGGCAGATAGTCGTCGCTGGTGCCCTCGCCGCGGATCGCCGCGATCGGCAGCACCAGATCGCCGATCTGGTTTTTCTTCTTCAAGCCACCGCACTTGCCCAGAAACACGCAAGCTTTCGGCGCGATGGCGCTGAGCAGATCCATCACCGTGGCGGCATTGGGGCTGCCCATGCCGAAGTTGATCAGGGTGATGCCGTCGCTGGTGGCGTTGGGCATGGGCCGGTCGCGGCCCTGCACCTCGACACCATGCCACGCGGCGAACAAATCCACGTAATGGCCGAAATTGGTCAGCAGCAGATGCTGACCGAAACTTTCCAGCGGCGTACCGGTATAACGCGGCAGCCAGTTGCTGACGATCTCGTGCTTTTCTCGCATGACGGAAACTCTTGAACGCCTCGCTGGGCGGCACCGGCGACGCCACGCCGGCAGGAAACGCGCTGGGGATCGTCACCAGTGTAGCGGCGCCAGTCCGCGTTTGGCACTGCGCCCGCATTGCGCGCGGCGCGATCAGCTCAGCGCCGCCGCGCGCGCGGATGGGCGCGGTCGTAAACCTGCGCGAGGCGCTGAAAATCCAGATGCGTGTAGATCTCGGTGGTGGCGATGTCGGCGTGGCCGAGCAGCTCCTGCACCGCGCGCAGCTCGCCCGAGGATTCCAGCAGATGGCTGGCGCAGGTGTGGCGCAGCAGATGCGGATGCACGCGCTTGGCCACGCCTTGCTCGATGGCGCGGCGCTTCAGGCGCAGACGCACCGCGGTCGGCGTGAGCGGCGCGCCGCGGCGGCCAGGAAACACCGGCGCATCGGCGTCCGCCAAGGCTGGCTTGAGCGCGCGCAGCGCCTGCAACGCCTTGGCGCCGACCGGCACCACGCGCGTCTTCGAGCCCTTGCCGGTGACGCGCACCAGGCCTTCGTCCAGGTCCAGATCGCGCCAGCGCACACCGCACAACTCGGCCACACGCAGACCGCTGGAATACAGCAGCTCCAGCAGCGCGCGGTCGCGTACCTGCAGCGCGTCATCGGCATCCAGCTCCATCAATCGCTGCGCCTCGTCCACATCGAGCACGTGCGGCAGCTTGCGACGCAGTTTGGGTGCGCGCACGCCGACGGCGGGATTGGACTTGAGCACGCCCTCGCGCAGCAGCCAGCGGAAGAAACTGCGGCTGGCGGCCAGCAAGTGCCGCAGGCTGCCGGGGCCACGTCCGCGCCGATGCTCGCTGGCGACCAGGGTTTGCACCTGCGCCGGTGCCAGCTCGCGCCAGTCGCGCACGCCTTGCGCCTCGGCGTGGCGCGCCAGCAGCGCCAGTTCATGCGCGTAGTTGTCGGCGGTGCGCGGCGCGTAGCGGCGCTCGACGCGCAGGTAAACCAGAAAACGCGCGACGGCCTCGTGCAGCGGCGCGCCGTCGCCGCTCACACGTAGCGACCCAGCGCGACGCTGGCCGCCTCGGCGATCAGCTTGAGGAACAGCGTGCCGATGCCGGGGTGGAAGCGATTGGGATCGCTGCTGCCGATGCCGAGCACGCCCAGCGCGCCCAGCTTGAGCAACGCCGCGGACTGCACTTCGGGCGCGGCGGCAGCGAACAGCGCGTCGAGCTTGGGCGGCGCCAGACGTCCGCACAGCGGCTCGCCGCGCGGGAAGAAATCGGCGAACGCGGGCAGCTTGTCGACGCCTTCGGGTACGTCGCGCACCCACGGCAACCCGGCCAGCGCGGCGTGCGCGCCGTTGAGCAACAAGCTCACCTGTTCGGTATGAAAATCCTCGCGCAGGCCGGCGACGATGGCGCGCGCGCACGCGGCCAGGTCCGTGGCGCGCAGCAGGGTCAGCGTGTACGAGTGCACCTGCACCACGCGCTGCTCGTTCTCGCCGGCGATCTCGACCAGATCGGCGAGACGCGCTTCCAGCTCGCGCTGGCGCTCGCGCAGCAGCTCCAGTTGATAGCCGGCGAGCGAGGCCGCGCTGCCACGCTCGCGTGGAATCACCAGGGTTTCGGCGATGTCCGGAAAATCCTTGAGAAAGGTCGGATGACGGCGCAACCAGGCGGCCACGTCCATCGCTTCCAGTCCGGTCTTCAGCGTCAGCTCGGCCATGCTCGGGTGCTCCGTTTGGGCCGCGGCAAGTGTGCGGCGCGCGCGCGGCGCGCGCAATCCGCGTCGATCCCGTTCAAGCACCGCGCGCGTCCAGCCACACCCCCGCGTAGACAAACGCGGCGGGGCCACGCATCCACAGGCGCGCGCCGGGACCATCCCAGCGGATGCCGAGTGTGCCGCCGGGCAGCGCCACTTCGACCTCGGCATCGACGCGTCCGGTCGCGCGCAGCACCGCCATCGCCGCGCAGGCGCCGCTGCCGCAAGCCTGCGTCCAGCCGGCACCGCGCTCATGCACGCGCAACGCCAGATGCGTGCGATCAAGCACGCGCACGAAGCCGGCATTGACGCCGTGCGCGAAGGCCGCATGCGCGGTCAACGCGGGGCCGAGCGATTCCAGCGCGGGCGCAGCCAGATCATCCACCGCGACCACCGCATGCGGATTACCCATCGACACCACGTCCAGTTCAATCACCCCGGCAGCAAGCTGCAGACGGTAAGGCGGCCCGACCGTGGTCGCGGCATAGCCCACCGCGGCGGGCGTGAAATCGGGTTCGCCCATGCTCACCTCGACATCGTGCGCGACGTGCACGCGCACTGTGGCCACGTCGCTGTCAGTCTGCAGTCGCGCCTCCGTGCCCAGCGCGATTTCACCCGCGCGCGCCAGCCATGCCGCGATGCAGCGCAAACCGTTGCCGCATTGCTCGGCGCGCGTGCCGTCGCGGTTCCACACGTGAAACGCCGCGATGCAATCCGGCGCCGTGGCCTGAAGCAGGGTGAGCAATTGATCGAAGCCGATGCCGCGCCGACGGTCGCCCATGCGCCGGATCAGGACGGGATCTGCGGCAAACGCCTGCGCACGCGCATCCACCACGGCAAAGTCATTGCCGAGACCGTGCATCTTGGTGAACGCCAGGCTCACCCGCGCGGCGACGCCGTGGCCGCGGTCGCGGGACTGCTCGGCAGGGCGCTGGTCGCAGCCGGTGCCGGCGCGGAAACGGGCACCGCGTGATGCGTGCGCGGCTCAGCGCCGGGGCGCACCAATGGACCCCTGTTGCCGCAAGCGCTCAACCCCAGCGCGGCCAGCAACACGAGTAACGCAAGCAGAAGAAGGCGTGAATTCATGCGCGCAGTATAGGAGCCGGGAGTGGTGATGTTGGAAGCGGGGAGTGAGGAGTGGGGTAGTGAATGAAACATCCGCGCCCACCGTGGTTTCTGACTTTCTACCCACTACCCGCTCCCAATCGGCTACCCGCTCCCGGCCCTTGATCACCGCTTCCCGACGCTGCTGGCATGCGCGGGGGCAGGCTGTTGCAGTTCGCCGACGGTGACGGTACCGCTGCCCCACTGCGCGTCGCGCTGCTGGAAATAATCCTTGGGGTTCCAGTACCAGCGATCGCGCAGATTGCCAAAGCCGCGCGGTGTCAACTGCGGGCCGGTCGGCAAGCTGTGGGCGTAATAGGTGAAGACACCCTGATCAAAGCCGAGGCGCGAGCCGGTCAGGTCGCTCATCATCGCCAGACGCAGCGCACTGAGCATGCGCGGCATGGCGACCTTGTCACCGTAGGTTTTTTCCAGTGTGGCCAACTCGACTTCGCCGGCCTTGCGCTGCGCAGGCGTCAATCGCGCGCCAATGCGCTTGCGCGTGGCGACAAACTCCGGGTAGCCGCGCGAAGCCGATAGCGAAAGCCACGCCCAGGCCGTGGACGGATTCTTGGCCACGCCATTGCCGTGGGCGTACATCAACCCCAGCGCCAACTCGGAAAACTTGTCCGCGTAATAGGCGCCGTACTTGAAGTATTTCAGCGCGCAGGCGTAATCATGATCAGCGAAACAGCGCATGCCGGTGAACCGCCCGAAAAAATCGGGATGGCCCACCGTCGAGGAATTGCCCATGGCGCGCAGGATGCGCTCGACTTTGGGATCATGCGCCGAGTCCTTGGCGATCGCATCGGATTTCGCCTGCGCAGGCGCGGCAACGCTTGCCGCGGGGACTGCGGCCCACGCAAGCAACGGACACAGCAGCGCTGGCAACAACAGCAGCCGTATGACTCGGGGCATGATGGTCATGGCATACCTCCTTGAATGAGTGCGCGGAGTGTCGCGCCGCTGCTACTGCGCCACCAGTGCCGAGCGGACGATTACGCTTGCATGACGCGGAGAACACAATCCGTTACCTTGCGCCATCCTTCGCACACGATGCAATGATGGAACCCACATGAGCACCATGCAGCCTCTGTACGTGATCGTGCTTGCCGCCGGCGAGGGCAAGCGCATGCGTTCGCAGCAGCCCAAGGTGCTGCTGCCGCTGGCTGGCCGGCCGCTGCTGGCGCACGTGCTGGAAACCGCGCGCGCGCTCGATCCGATGCGCATCGTGGTGGTCTACGGTCATCGCGGCGAACAACTGCGCGCGGCCCTCGCCGAGCGCCCCGAGTTGCTCTGGGTGCAGCAGGTCGAGCAGCGCGGCACCGGCCATGCCGTGCGTCTGGCGCTGGAGCAGGTGCCCGAGCACGCGCGCGTGCTGGTGCTGTACGGCGACGTGCCGCTGCTGCGCGCGGAAACGCTGCGCCCGCTGGTCGAGGCGCGCGCGGCGCTGGCGGTGCTGGCCGCCGAGGTACGCGATCCGCGCGGCTACGGCCGCGTGGTGCGCGATGGCCTGGGGCAGGTGCGCGCCATCGTCGAGGAGCGCGACGCCGATCCCGAGCAGCGCCAGTTGCGCGTGATCAACACCGGCATCCTTGCCGCCGACGCGCGCCGTCTGCGCGTGTGGGTGGCCAACCTCGATTGCAACAACACGCAGGGCGAGTACTACCTCACCGATGTGTTCGCGCAGGCCGCCGAGGAAGGCATGCCGGCGCTGTGCCTGCTGGCAGCGGACGCCGCCGAGGCCGAAGGCGCCAACGACGCGCGCCAGCTCGCCGCGCTGGAGCAGCGCCTGCGCGCGCGCGAAGCCGCGCGTCTGCTCGATGCCGGCGTGCGTCTGGTCGATCCGGCGCGCATCGACGTGCGCGGCAACGTCGATTGCGGCCTCGATGTCGAGATCGACATCGACGTGATCCTCGAAGGCCGCGTGGTGCTGGGCGATGGCGTGCGCATCGGGCCGTTCTGCCGGCTGCGCAACGTCGAGCTGGCCGCCGGCAGCGAGGTGCACGCGCATTGCGACCTGGATGGTGTGGTCGGCACCGGCGCCTGCAGCATCGGACCGTTCGCGCGCCTGCGCCCAGGCAGCGTGCTGGCCGAGGGCGCGGCCATCGGCAACTTCGTCGAAACCAAGAATGCGCGCCTCGCCGCGCACGCCAAGGCCGGGCACCTGAGCTATCTGGGCGATGCCGAGATCGGTGCCGGCGCCAACATCGGCGCCGGCACCATCACCTGCAACTTCGACGGCCTGGACAAGCACCGCACGGTGATCGGCGCGGATGCGTTCATCGGCTCCAACAGCGCGCTGGTGGCGCCAGTCGAAATCGGCGCTGGCGCCACCATCGGCGCCGGCTCGGTGATCACCCACGACGCCCCGGCGCACGCGCTCAGCGTGGCGCGCGCGCGTCAGGTCACGCTGCCGGACTGGAAGCGCCCGCACAAACCGCGGCGTTGAGGGTTGGTTTCTGGATCCCCGCCTGCGCGGGGATGACGAGCAGAATTCCCGTCCTCCCTTCGTCATTCCAGCCGCCTTTCGTCGTTCCCGCGAAGGCGGGAACCCAGTGCGTATACGACGCGGTTATAACTTCTGGATCCTCTCCTTCGCGGGGATGACGAGCAAAGCGGCTTCGGGTTGTTTGAACAACCGCAAGCCATGCCGGGCTTGCCTCTGACAAGTTCCGGATGGACTTGTTCGGAGATATCCGGGAATCACGCGCCGCGCGGCTTGGCGCGATGCGTGGGCGCCGCGCGCCACGGATCGTCCGGCCACGGGTGCCTGGGATAGCGGCCCTTGAGTTCCTTTTTCACCTCGGCATAGGTGCGATCCCAAAACCCGCGCAGATCGCGCGTGACCTGGATCGGCCGCCCGTTGGGCGCCAGCAAGCGCAGCGTGACCGGCACCGTGCCGCGCGCCACGCACGGGGTTTGCGCCAGACCGAACAATTCCTGCAGCTTGACCGCCAGCGCCGGCGCGGTGGGATCGGTGTAATCCAGCGCCAGTTCGCGTCCGCTGGGTACTTGCAAGCGCGCCGGCGCCTCGCGCTGCAACGCCTCGTACTGCGCATGATCGAGGCGATCGCGCAGCGCGCGATGCAGACCCTCGCCGCCCAGCGCGTCGAGGCTGCGCAGGTCGATCAGATGGGGCGCCAGCCAGTCCTCGGCGCTGTCCAGCAGCGCCTGCGCGCCGCAATCCGGCAAGTCCAGTTCGGGCAGCCAGCCGCGCAGCGCGGTGACGCGCTGGCACAGCGCGCGCGCGGCGTCGTTCCACGGCAGCGCGGCCAGCCCTTGCGCGCGCAGCGCGGCGAGCAGGGCCGCGCTGGCTTCGTCGGCGCGCACCGACACGCGCTGCGTGTCCAGCAGCAGCGCATCGAAGCGCTGAATCACATGCGCCTCGACCGCGCCACGCTGCGCGTTCCAGCGCAGCTCGCGCGTGCGTGCGAAACGCTCGGGCCAGTCGCGCGCCAGTAGCGCGTCATCGAACGGCGCCGCGCGCAGGATCAAACTGTCGCCGCTTTCCTGACGCAGCTCGCATACCAGCAGCCATGGTTCGCCGCGCAACGCGCTGGACTCTTGCAAGCGTGCGCCGCGGCCATTGCTGAGCTGGTAGCGCAGCACCGCTGCACTGCTCTGATGCGCGATGCGATCAGGAAACGCCGGCAGTAGCAGATCGCCGACGCTGTGCGCGGCCGGCACACCGCTGGCAGCGCTGCGCACGCCCAGGCGTTGGCGCCAGCCGCGGCTGGACTGCTCGATGGCCGCCAGCGCGCCGGCATCGGCACCGTGCGCCTGCGCCGCGCGCGCGCCGCCATCGCGCCAGGCATGCAGCGCGCTCAGCGTCATGCGCAAATCGTCGCTGCGTGCCGCCGCGCCGCGCAGTGGCGAGCGCGCTTCGATCAGCGCCAGCAGATCGGCCATCAGCGCCAGCAAGTTCGCTGGCGCGCGCAGCGCGGCCGCGGCCAGACGTGGCGTGGCGCCCAGTGCGCGCAGCGCGCGGCCGGTCGCGGTGATGTGGCCTGCGCCATCCAGCGCGCCGAGCGCGCGCAGCAAATCCTGCGCCTGCGCCAATGCGCCGGCGGGCGGTGCATCCAGCCACGGCACTTGCGCACTGCCCCAGACGGCCAGCTCCAGCACCACGCCGGACAATTCGGCCTGCATGATTTCCGGCGTGCGCGCGGGCTCCAGGCGCTGGCTTTGCGGCCACATACGCAGCGCCAGGCCGGGCGCCACGCGCCCGGCGCGGCCGGCACGCTGATCGGCGGAATCCTGCGCGATGCGCACCGTCTGCAGACGCGTGAATCCGGTGTTGGGATCGAAGCGCGGTTCACGCGCCAGGCCGCTGTCGACGACCGCGCGAATGCCCGGAAGCGTGACGCTGGACTCGGCCAGGTTGGTCGCCAGAATCACGCGCCGCGTACCCGCCGCGCCCGGCGCCAGCGCGGCATGCTGCTCGCCCAGACTCAGCTCGCCGTGCAGCGGCACGATTTCCGGCGCCCCGCGTTCGTCATCACTCCAGGCTTGCTGTAGCAACAGGCGCGCCTGCGCGATCTCGCGCCGTCCGGGCAAAAACACCAGCACGTCGCCGTCGGTTTCCTGCAGCGCCTGCTGCACCGCGCGGCGCAACTGTGCCTGCGGCGGCATGTGTGACGCCTGCGCGGGGTGCGCGATGCGTACCGGATACGCGCGCCCGGCGCTGCTCAGGCGCGGCGCATCCAGCCACGCGGCCAGGCGCACGCCGTCCAGCGTGGCCGACATCAGCAGCAGGCGCAGTTCGGGGCGCAATTGTCGATGCACCTCCAGCGCCAGCGCCGCACCGAGATCGCCGTGCAGATGGCGCTCGTGAAACTCGTCGAACAGGATCGCGCCCACGCCGGCGAGTTCCGGATCGTCCACCAGCATGCGCGTGAGAATGCCCTCGGTCAGCACCTCGATGCGCGTGGCCGCGCTGATGCGCTGCTCGAAGCGGACGCGGTAGCCCACGGTCTGACCCACCGTCTCGCCCAGTTGTTGCGCCATGAATTCGGCGGCGGCACGCGCGGCCAGACGGCGCGGCTCCAGCAACAGGATGCGCTGCCCCGCCAGCCACGGCGCCCGCAGCAGCGCCAGCGGCACCTGTGTGGTCTTGCCGGCGCCGGGTGGAGCCTCCAGCACCAACCGCGGCCGCGCGGCGAGCGTGCTGAGAATTTGCGGCAGCAACGCCGCGATCGGAAACTCGGGTGGCACCATGTGCGCATGGTAGCGGCGCGGCCTGCGCGCCTCGCTGCGATGACGCGCCGCTGCTGCCAGAATGCGGCGCTTAGCGGACGCCCCCATGGACCTGATCGACATCGGCGCCAACCTGACGCACGAATCCTTCCGCCACGACGTCGACGCCGTGCTGGCCCGCGCGCATGTCGCGGGCGTGGCGCAGATGCTGGTCACCGGGGCCTCGCGCGCGGGCAGCGAGCAGGCGCTGGCGCTGGCCCGCGCGCATCCCGGCGTGCTCTACGCGACCGCTGGCGTGCATCCGCATCACGCCATTGACTATGACGCCGACACCGAGGCCGCGCTGCGCATGCTGCTGCGCGATCCCGCCGTGCGCGCGCTGGGCGAGACCGGGCTGGACTACTACCGCAACTACGCCCCGCGCGCCGCGCAGTTGCGTGCCTTCGAGCAGCAGTTGGCGCTGGCCATGGAGCTGGGCAAACCGCTATTCCTGCACCAGCGCGAGGCGCACAGCGATTTCATCGCGCTGCTGAAGACCGCGCGCGACCGGGTGCCCGCGGCCGTGGTGCACTGCTTTACCGACATGCGCGCGGCGTTGCACGACTACCTCGATCTGGATTGCCACATCGGCATCACCGGCTGGCTGTGCGACGAGCGCCGCGGCACGCATCTGCGCGAGCTGGTGCGCGAGATTCCCGCCGCGCGTCTGCTGATCGAGACCGACGCGCCGTACCTGCTGCCGCGCAGCGTGCGTCCGCAGCCCAGCCACCGCCGCAACGAGCCGATGTATCTGGCACATATCGTGGCGGCGTTGGCGCGCGATCGCGGCGAGGACGTCGCGCGCATCGCGCGCCAAACCAGCGCCAATGCGCGCGCGGTGTTCGGCCTCGCGGCACCCGCCGCGCAGGACTGACCTGCACCCTCAGCGCTGCCGCAGCAGCCCACGGATCAAGTTCAGCAAATGCACATCACCGATGCTGTCGGCATCGGCGCTGAGCCAGCGCAGATGCCCATGCGCGCCGACCAGCACCAGCATGTCGTTGTGCGCCACGTCGTAGTCGGGCTTTGCCTTCGTCGTCAGCGCGTTGGCCACTCGCGGCTGCGGCACATAGTCGCCTGCGGCTTTCTGCATCGCGGCATCGGCCGCTTCCTGGGCAAAGGACACCTGTTGGTAATCAACGTGATAACCCTGCCGCACCACGCGTCGCGTCGCCGCCGGTGTGCTACTGAGAAACTGCCAGCGCAGATCGGCAGGATTCCATCCGTATTCGCGCATGAACGCGGCGGCCTGCGCCGGGCCGGTGTGCCACGGGTCGACGTTGAAAGCGACGATCTGCACGCGATGTTGCAGCTTGGCCAGGCGCAGATCGTTCTCCAGCCCGACCAGATGCAGCGCGATCAGCGGACAATCGCTGGTGCAGTAAGGGTCCAGAAACGTCACCACCTGCAGCTTGCCGACGAACTGCGCGGAATCCACCGGCTGCCCGAGCTGGTTGCGGAAATCGCGGAACGGCGGCGCGCGGCCGAGCATGGGCAGCGTATCGGCACGCGGCGCGTGCTCGCGGCCCAGCCAAAAACCGAAACCGAGCGCGATCAGGACGATGAGCGGCGTGGCCATGATCCACGCCACACGCGCGTGTCCGGCACGGCGCGCGGCATCGACGGATGCTTTGTCGAGGTCATTCATCGCCTGCGTATGGACCTTGCCGCTGCCTGCAAAGTTCCGGCGCTGTGCCTTTGCAAACAGGTTCCACGCAAACCCCACGCGTGTATCAATCAGCCAACACCGCGCGCGCCTGCGCCTGCAAAACCTGCCAATGCCGCGCACAGACATCGGCGCGCGGGGTGCTGCTGGCGATCTGGCGCAGCACGACCGCATAGCGTGCGATGCATGCTTGCGCCGCATCGCGCTCGGCGCGCATCGCGTCGAATGCGTCAGCATCGACCACGCGCAGCTTGCGATCGCGGCATACGCCGATGCAGGTCTGCGGCGCCTCGATGCGACCACAGCCCACGCATTGCCAAACTTCGATGACTTCCTCGCCCATGGGTACGCACTCAACGCAGGGTTGCCGTGCGCAGCCTAGGGCACACCGCAAGCGTGACGCATGATCTGGATCAAATGCGCTCACACCGCGCCCGAGCGCCAGCCACGGCGCTACGCGCCATGCCTGGCGCACAAATCAAAGAAGCCCCGCAGTGCGGGGCTTCGTGTGTTGCAAGTAACGGGCGCGGATGGATCAGAAATCCATGCCGCCCATGCCACCCATGCCACCCATGTCACCGCCGCCGGCCGGAGACTTGTCGTCCTTCTTCGGCGCCTCGGCCACCATGACCTCGGTGGTGATCATCAGGCCGGCGATCGAGGCTGCGTTCTGCAGCGCCGAGCGCGTGACCTTGGTCGGATCGAGGATGCCCATCTCGATCATGTCGCCGAATTTGCCGGTGGCGGCGTTGTAGCCGTAGTTGCCCTTGCCCTCGGCGACCTTGGCCAGCACCACGCTGGGCTCGTCGCCGGCGTTGGCGACGATCTCGCGCAGCGGCGCTTCCATGGCGCGACGCGCCAGGGCGATGCCGTGCTCCTGGTCCTCGTTGTCACCCTTCAGCGACTTGACCGCCGCGATGGCGCGGATCAGCGCCACGCCGCCGCCGGGCACCACGCCTTCCTCCACCGCAGCACGCGTGGCGTGCAGGGCGTCCTCGACGCGCGCCTTCTTTTCCTTCATCTCGACCTCGGTCGCGGCCCCGACCTTGATCACCGCCACGCCGCCGGCCAGCTTGGCCACGCGCTCCTGCAGCTTCTCGCGGTCGTAATCGGAGGAGGTGTCCTCGATCTGCGCCTTGACCTGCTTGATGCGCGCCTCGATTGCCTTGGTGTCGCCGGCGCCATCGATGATGGTGGTGTTTTCCTTGGCCACCTGCACCTTCTTGGCGCGGCCGAGATCCTTCAGCGTGACCTTCTCCAGTTGCAGGCCGACCTCTTCCGAGATCACCTGGCCGCCGGTGAGGATGGCCATGTCTTCCAGCATCGCCTTGCGGCGATCACCGAAGCCCGGCGCCTTCACCGCGCACACCTTGACGATGCCGCGGATGGTGTTGACCACGAGCGTGGCCAGCGCCTCGCCCTCGACTTCCTCGGCGACGATCAGCAGCGGCTTGCCGGACTTGGCCACGGCCTCGAGCACGGGCAGCAGCTCGCGCACGTTGGAGACCTTCTTGTCGTGCAGCAGGATGTACGGATCCTCCAGATCAGCCTGCATCGACTGCTGGTTGTTGATGAAGTACGGCGACAGGTAGCCGCGATCGAACTGCATGCCCTCGACCACGTCGAGCTCGTTCTCCAGACCCGAACCGTCCTCGATGGTGATCACGCCTTCTTTGCCGACCTTGTCCATCGCCTCGGCGATGAGCTTGCCGATGTTCTCGTCGCCGTTGGCCGAGATGGTGCCGACCTGGGCGATCGACTTGGAATCGGCGGAGGGCTTGGACAGCTTCTTCAGCTCGGCCACGGCCGCGATCACGGCCTTGTCGATGCCGCGCTTGAGGTCCATCGGGTTCATGCCCGCGGCGACCGACTTCATGCCCTCGCGGATCATGGCCTGGGCCAGCACGGTGGCGGTGGTGGTGCCATCACCGGCGATATCGGAGGTCTTGGAAGCGACTTCCTTGACCATCTGCGCGCCCATGTTCTCGAACTTGTCGGCCAGCTCGATCTCCTTGGCGACGGACACGCCGTCCTTGGTGATGGTCGGGGCGCCGTAGCTCTTTTCGAGCACGACGTTGCGACCCTTGGGGCCGAGCGTGGTCTTGACCGCGTTGGCGAGAATATTCACGCCGCGCAGCATGCGCGCGCGGGCGTCTTCACTGAAACGGACTTCTTTGGCTGCCATGAGTTGATTCCTCGAAAAGTGGGGTCATGCGGGATTGCGTGCGAATCGCGGCGGGAACTCAGCCTTCGATCACGGCCTGGATGTCTTCTTCCTTCATGACGAGCAGTTCTTCGCCATCGATCTTGACCTCGGTGCCGGACCACTTGCCGAACAGGATGGTGTCGCCAGCCTTCACGTCGAGCGCGCGCACCTTGCCTTCGTCGTTGACCTTGCCGGGGCCAGCGGCGATCACCTTGCCGCGGCTGGGCTTTTCGGCAGCACTGTCAGGGATGACGATGCCGCCCGCGGATACCCGCTCTTCTTCAAGACGCTTGACGATCACGCGGTCATGCAGCGGACGCAGTTTCATAGGAACTCCACGATGGTTGATAAAGGGGGTTGCTGCCTTGCTAGCACTCGACAGCAATGAGTGCCAAGTTTACTCGCACACGCTTCCCATCCCAAGCCTTGTGGCCGGACAGAGCGTGGCGGCAGCGCTGAGTTGGTGGCCATGCGCGGGCATTTCAAGGGCCGGCGCGGGCCGTAGCGCCCGCTCGAGCGGGGAAGCCGGTTCATGGCCAATGAATTGCCCGTGACCGGCTGGGTACCTGCGTGTGGCACGTCCCTGTGCCGAAAGATTGCACTCGCGCCGTTTACAGCGCGTAGGGCGGGGTCAGCGGGGTTGGCGCCGGCGACACGCGCGGCGCGTGGTAGAACACGTTGCTGGCATTGTCAGCATTGACGCGGCCATCGCCGAAGTACGGATCGCGACCACGCGGGCCGCGGTCGTCGCTGCCGGCTTGCAGCGTCTTGCGCACGAAATCGACCTGCGTCTTGCGGAAATTGGCCAGACCCTGCGGACTCAAATTGGCGCCGCTGCTGACGCGCCCGCGCTGGATGGCCAACGCCGCCACGGCCGAGGCCGCCGGGGTGGCCATGCTGGTGCCGGCAGCCCAGCTCCAGCCGCCAGGGATGGTGCTGATCACCAAATCAAACACATAGCAACTGCGCGTGATGCCAGCGATGCTGCAGGCTTGGGACGGGTTCACATAGGCATACCAGAACGTGCCGCCGGGGCCGGCGTTGGCGATGGGTGGACCGTAGTCGGTGTAGTCGGCCAGATAATCGAGCCACGCATAGGCCGGATTGCCGGTGGCCCAGCCGGCCGGGCCGCTGGCCGACACGGTGATCATCCCCGGCGCATTGGCCGGCACGCCCACGTCGCCACCGGCGCCGAGCTGCGCGGCGTCGTTGCCCGCCGCCACGATCACCGCGGCACCGCGCGCCCTGGCGTAATCGGCGGCACGCCCGAAGGCCAGCAAGTAGGCCTGCGTGTTCGGATCGGAGGTGCTCATCGGGTAGGCACCCAGCGACATGTTGATCACGTCCGCGCCCTCATCGGCGGCGTACACAACACCGCCCAGCACCCACGAGAACGCGCCGCTGCCGGTGTATTCGGACAACACCTTGACCGGAATCAGCGTGGCTCCCGGCGCGATGCCGACGCTGCCGAAACTGCTGGGCAGCGCCGCGACGATGCCGGCCACATGCGTGCCGTGGTTGAAGTAGAAGCCAGGTCGCACGCATACGCCCTCGCCGGGTACCAGCGATGCGGCGGCGGAGAAGTCGATGTTTGGCGCCAGCCAGGCGTTGCCGCAATCGATGCCGGAATCGAGGATCGCCACGCGCACTCCGGCACCGCTGTAACCCCGATTCCACGCGTCGGGCGCTTGCACATCGCGCAGTGCCCACTGCATCTGATACAGCGCATTGCCGGCCAGCAGGCCTTGATCCACCGCGCCGCTCAGCGCGCGTGGCGCGCCGCCAGCCAGGGCGCGCTGCATTTGCGCGGCGGCCTCGGCGGCATCGCCCGCCAGCGGCACCTGGCGCGGTTCGCCCAGGGTGAAACTGCGATCCGGCGCCACGTATTGCACGCCGGGCAGCGCGCGCAGCCGCGCCAGGTAAGCCGCGTCATCCGACTGCACCGCGAACGTGAGCAGACCGGGCAGGGCGCGCTGCAGCGTGCCACCAGGCGCGGCTTCGATCTGCTTTTGCAGGGTTTGCGCATTGCTGCCCGTGCGCCCGAGTACCAGATACGAAGCCGCGTCGGCGCTCGTTGCGCCGACCAGCGCCAGCGCAACGCCGGCGCACCATTGTTTGCTGCTCATCGGTGTTCCCCTTTGCATGAAAAAAGCAGCCCCTGCGCTGGCGACGCTAGCAGCGCGCCCGCATCACCACGCCGCAAACCGACGCCGACGGTGCATTTGTTGCGCACGCGCTACAGCCCGCGCGGCGCACTGTTTCAGGCGGGCTACACTCGCGTCATGTACACCCAATGTCCGCACTGCCTGAGCGTGTTCGTGATCGAGGCCGAGCGCCTCGGCAGCGCGCACGGCCATGTGCGCTGCGGGCAGTGCGCGGCGCTGTTCGATGCGCTGCCAACGCTGTGCGACGAGCTGCCGCCCGAGCCTTACGTCACCCTGCTGCGTCAGGACGGTACCGCGTCGCCACCGCAACTGGATGCGCTGATGACGCCGCCCGAGCTGCCCGCCGCGCTGGCCGCCGCCGAGCATGCGGCGGCTGAATCGGCGGCGCGGATGCCGGCGCCGCCCGCGCCCGCCACCGCTGCCGTGGATCAGCTCCGGCCGCAGTTGCCGCCTGCAGCATCGCGAGCGCATGACCCGTGGCATTTTGCTGAGCTGATGCCGCGCGACGACACCGACGATGCTGATGCTGTTGCAGAACCCGTGGCGGCGGCGGATGTCCACGCCACTGTCGGCGACACGCGAGCGTTCGCCATGGCATCGGAACCCGATGCGTCGGCCGCGGCAAGCGCCGCATTGGCAGCGGGAGCCGACGCCGCCACCGCTGAACACACGGTCGCACTCGCGCGCGATGCCGCCATCATCGACGCGATCACGCAGGCCTTGCCTGCGCGGCACACGGATACGCTCGCGCCTGCCACCGCGCCGGCGTTCGCGCGCAAGCGCCGCCGCGGCACGCGCTGGCTGTGGCGACTGCTGGCGCTGCTGCTGACGCTCAGCCTCGGCGTGCAACTGACGTGGATCGAACGCGCCGCGCTGACGCGCAACGCGCTCACGCGCCCATGGCTGCTGAGCGCCTGCCAACTGCTGCGCGTACCGCCACCGCAGGTGCGCGATCTGGCGCTGCTGCAACTGGGCGCGCGCGATATCCGCCCGCATCCCGACGTGCCCGGCGCGCTGCTGATCAGCGCCACGCTGCGCAACCGCGCGCCGTGGACGCAACCGTATCCCCTGCTTGAGGTGAGCCTGTCCGACCTCTCCGGCAAACCGGTGGCGCTGCGCGTGTTCGCGCCCGACGCGTATCTCGGCAGCCGCGCGCTGGCGGCGCGCGGCCTGCCCGCCGACGCCAGCGCCGCGATCAGCCTGGAGGTGCGCGATCCCGGTCGGCAGGCGGTAGCGTTCGCGATTCATCCGCGCTGAGTCGCCGCGACGACCACCGCGCCTGACAGCGCCCAGGGACGCGAGTAAACTTTCCTCCCCCCGCTCGCCGGCGGGGCGCGACGGTGTTGCAGCAACAAAACGCCGCGCACGAACTGCCCCCGGGGATTGGATTCGATGTCAGCCGCTTCCGCAAAACCCAATGCCGCCGAGAGCGATTGCGGCGACAACGCGCTTGCCCAATGCGTCACGCAACTGGTGCGCCGCTACCTGCGCGATCTCGACGGCAATGCCGCCGATGCCGAGTTGCACAACCTGGTGATGCACAGCGCCGAGGCGCCGCTGCTGCGCGAGGTGCTGGCCTGGCACGGCGGCAACCAGAGCCGCGCCGCGGCCACGCTGGGCATCAACCGCGCCACGCTGCGCAAAAAGCTCTCGCAACACGGGCTGGATTGAGCGCGGCAGCCGCCTTGCGCGGCTTATAATCGGCCACTTGATTCCGGGCGCGGCGCATCGCGCAGCATCACGACGCCCCGCGTTGATCCGATCAGGCATCGACCGATGCCCCCATCTGGAGTGCATCATGTTCGACACCACGCTGGCGCCGGTGCGGCGCGCATTGCTGAGCGTTTCCGACAAGCACGGGTTGATTGATCTGGCGCGCGCGCTGGATGCGCTCGGCGTGGAACTGATCTCCACCGGCGGCAGCGCGCGCAGCCTGCGCGAGGCCGGCCTGCCGGTGCGCGAGGTGCGCGAGCTGACCGGCTTCCCCGAGATCATGGACGGGCGCGTCAAGACGCTGCACCCGAAGGTGCACGGCGGCCTGCTCGGCCGGCGCGGCATCGACGAGGCGGTGATGGCCGAGCACGGCATCGCGCCGATCGACCTGCTGATCGTCAACCTGTACCCATTCGAGCAAACGGTCGCACGGCCTGATTGCACGCTGGACGAGGCCATCGAAAACATCGACATCGGTGGACCGGCGATGCTGCGCGCGGCGGCCAAGAACCACGCCCACGTCGCCGTGGTGGTCGACCCGGGTGATTACGCCACGCTGATCGAGGCGCTGCGCAACGAGGGCGGTACCTCGCTGATGCTGCGCCGGCGTCTGGCCGCCAAGGCCTATGCGCACACCGCGCGTTACGACGGCTTGATTGCTGACTGGCTGGGCGCGCAGATCGAAAGCGCGCGCGGCGAGCCGTTTGCACCGACGCTGCATCTGGCACTGCGCCGCGCGCGCAGCCTGCGCTACGGCGAAAACCCGCATCAGGCGGGCGCGCTGTATCTGGAGCCGGGCGCGGCGCAAGGCCTGGCCGCCACCGCGCGCGTGATCGGCGGCAAGGAACTGTCGTATAACAATCTCGCCGACGCCGACGCCGCGCTGGAATGCGTCAAGGCGTTCCAGCGCACCCCGGCCTGCGTCATCGTCAAGCACGGCAACCCCTGCGGCGTGGCGCTGGACGCGGACATTGGCGCCGCCTACCGCGCCGCCTACGCCTGTGATCCCACCTCGGCCTTCGGCGGCATCATCGCCTTCAACCACGCGCTCGATGGCGCCACCGCGCAGACCATCCTCGCGCAACAGTTCGTCGAGGTGGTGCTGGCGCCGGAAATCAGCGTCGAGGCGCAGGCCGCGTTCGTGAAGAAGCCCAACGTGCGCGTGCTCGCCACCGGCGCGTGGGCCGAGCAGGCCCTGCCGGCGCGCGAGCTCAAGCGCATCGCCGGCGGCTATCTGGTGCAGGACAGCGACCGCGACACGCTGCTGCTGACCGATCTGAAAGTGGTCACGCGGCGCGTACCCAGCGCCGAGGAGTTGCGCGATCTGCTGTTCGCCTGGCACGTGGCGATGTACGTCAAATCCAACGCCATCGTCTACGCCAAGGGCGGGCGCACGCTGGGCATCGGCGCCGGACAGACCAGCCGCGTGGTCAGCGCGCGCATCGCCGCGCTCAAGGCGCAGGAAGCCGGACTCGACCTGCACGGCGCGGTGCTGGCCTCGGACGCGTTCTTCCCGTTCCGCGACGGTATCGACGCCGCCGCCGCGGTCGGGCTGCAAGCGGTCATCCAGCCCGGTGGTTCAATGCGCGACGCCGAGGTGATCGCCGCCGCCGATGAACACGGCATGGCCATGGTGTTCACCGGCGTGCGGCATTTCCGCCACTGACGCGCGCGGGGCCTCAGTGCCCCCACTGGTACAGCGTGTAGAACACCGGCTGCACCGGACCTTCGTGTTCGTTGCGCTGCAAGCGGCCTTGCGGGTTGGCGTAAAAGGTCTGCACCGGGCCGTGCTTGGGAATGATGCGGATCATCACCAGGTTGCCGCCGGCGCGATATTCCTCGACCACGTTACCCTTGACCTTGCGCACGCTCACCGTCGGCGGCGGTTGGCCCATGGCGTCGTGCGGCGGCAGCGTCGGCGCGAGCGATTCGTGCAGCGCGCTGGCGGCCTGCGCCGGTGTGGGCGGTGGTGGCTGCGGCGGCAGCGCCTGCGGCTGCACTGGTTGATCGAGATCCGGCGGTGGCGGGATGCTGGCCGGTGGCGCGGGCGGTACGGCGTGCGCGAAAGCGCTGCCAGCCAGCAACGCGCCGATCAGAACCAGGACTTGCGTGGATTTTCTGTCCATGACGAATACTCCAACGGGCTGACGGCGCCAGCCTATACCTTGCGAGGTGCGGCCGGTGCGCTGTGCGGCAAGGCCCGATATGAAAACCGCGTGCGCGGCATCACGATGCGACAATGCGGCATGCCCAAACTCGTGCTGATCGACGGGTCTTCGTACCTGTACCGCGCTTTTCACGCGCTGCCACCGCTGAGCAACGCCGCGGGCGAACCCACTGGCGCGCTGTTTGGCGTGGTCAACATGCTGCGCGCCACGCTCGCGGCCCAACCCGATTACCTGGCCTTCGTGCTGGATGCATCGGGGCCGACCTTCCGCGAGCAGATCGATCCCGCGTACAAGGCCAACCGCCCGCCGATGCCGGATGATTTGCGCGCGCAGGTCGAGCCGATGCTGGCCATCGTGCAGGCGCTGGGCCTGCCCACGCTGCGCGTGTCCGGCGTCGAAGCCGACGATGTGATCGGCACCCTGGCCACGCGCGCGGCGGCGGCTGGCATGGACGTGGAGATTTCCACCAGCGACAAGGATTTCGCGCAACTGGTGGGCCCGCGCGTGACCTTGGTCAACAGCATGGATCGCACGCAACTGGACCGTGCCGGCGTGCAGGACAAGTTCGGCGTACCGCCCGAGCGCATCGTCGATTACCTGGCGCTGATGGGCGACAAGGTCGACAACATCCGCGGCGTGGACAAGTGCGGGCCCAAGACTGCGGCCAAGTGGCTGGCCGAGTACGGCGATCTGGACGGGGTGATGGCGCACGCCGACGCCGTGTCCGGCAAGCTGGGCGAGAACCTGCGCGCGGCGCTGGCGTTCTTGCCGCGCTCGCGGCAACTGGCCACCATCCTGACCACGCTCGATCTGGACACCGCGCCCGAGCAGCTCGCGCGGCGCGCGCGCGATGTCGAGGCCTTGCGCGGCCTGTATCAGCGCTATGGTTTCAACAATGCGCTGGCGGCGCTGGAGCGCGGCGACGAGGAACCCGCGCCGCGCCCGGCCGCGCGCGCGCCGACGCCCGCGCCAGTCGCGACCGAAGCCGCGCTCGACCCGGCGCTGGCCGCGCCCGGCCAGTACACGCTGATCGCGACCGCGCAGGATTTCGACGCCTGGCTCGAACAACTGCGTGACGCGGCGCTGATCGCCTTCGATACCGAAACCACCTCGCTGGATGCGATCGACGCCGAGATCGTTGGCGTGTCCTTCGCCGTGCAGCCGGGCGTGGCCGCCTATGTGCCGCTGGCGCACGACTATCCCGGCGCGCCGGCGCAGCTCGAGCGCGCGCGAGTGCTGGCCGCGCTCAAGCCACTGCTGGAAGACCCCACGCGGCCCAAGCTGCTGCAAAACGCCAAGTACGACATGGAAGTGCTGGTCAATCACGGCATCGCGCTGCGCGGCGTGGCGCATGACAGCATGCTCGAATCCTACGTGTGGAACGCCACCGCCACGCGCCACGACATGGACTCGCTGGCGCGGCGTTATCTCGGTTACACCACGATCAAGTTCGAGGAAGTCGCCGGCAAGGGCGCCAAGCAGATTCCGTTCGCGCAAGTCGATGTGGGCACCGCCACGCGCTATGCCGCCGAGGACGCCGACATCACCCTGCGCCTGCATCACGCACTGTGGCCGCGCCTGCAATGCCAGCCCGGCCTGCGTCGCGTCTACGAAGACATCGAACTGCCGCTGGTGCCGGTGCTGGCGCGCATGGAGCGCCACGGCGTGCTGATCGACGCCGATCAGTTGCGCCGCCAGAGTCAGGTGCTGGCCGTGCGCATGCACACGCTGCAACAACAGACCGAACGCGAGGCCGGGCAGCCGTTCAATCTCGACTCGCCCAAGCAACTGCAGGCCATCCTGTTCGACAAGCTGGGCCTGCCGGTGCATGTGAAAACACCGGGCGGCCAGCCTTCCACCAACGAGGAAGCGCTGGAGGCGATCCGTGACGCGCACCCGCTGCCGGGGCTGGTGCTCGACTACCGCCTGCTGGCCAAGCTACGCTCGACCTACACTGAGAAACTGCCGGCGATGATCAACCCGCGCACTGGCCGCGTGCATACTAGTTATCACCAGGCGGTGGCGGCCACCGGGCGCCTGAGTTCGTCCGATCCGAACCTGCAGAACATCCCGGTGCGCAGCGAGGAGGGCCGCCAGATCCGTGTCGCGTTCATTGCCCCGCCGGGCTGGGTGATCGTCTCCGCCGACTACTCGCAGATCGAGTTGCGCATCATGGCGCACCTGTCCGCCGACGCCGGCCTGCGCGCGGCGTTCCAGCGCGGCGAGGACATCCACCGCGCCACCGCCGCCGAAGTGTTCGGTGCCACGCCAGAGAACGTCAGCAGCGAACAGCGCCGCGCCGCCAAGGCGATCAACTTCGGCCTGATCTACGGCATGAGCGCATTTGGTCTGGCGCGCCAGCTCGGCATCGGCCGCGGCGAGGCGCAGGCATACATGAACCGCTACTTCGAGCGCTATCCCGGCGTGCGCATCTACATGGACGCGATCCGCGCGCAGGCACAGCGCGACGGCTATGTGGAAACCCTGTTCGGCCGGCGCTTGTATCTCGACGATCTGAAATCGCGCGACGCCGCGCGCCGCGCCGGCGCCGAGCGCGCCGCGGTCAACGCGCCCATGCAGGGCACGGCGGCCGATATCATCAAGCGCGCCATGATCACCGTGGACTCATGGCTGGCGCCGCGCGCGGACGCCAACTTGCTGATGCAAGTGCACGACGAACTGGTACTGGAAGTCGAACTGCGCGCACTGGACGAGATCAAGGCCGGCCTGGTCGCGCGCATGCAGGCCGCCGCTGAACTCGCGGTGCCACTGCTGGTCGAAGCCGGTCATGGCGCCAACTGGGGGCAGGCGCATTGAGGCGGAAGTGGACAGTAGGGAGTAGGGATCTTTGTCCCACTTCCTACTCTCCACTTCTCCGCTCTCGCCACACAAAACTCGAACAACTCCCTGTTTTCCATGCCCATGAATCAACAGTAAACGTTTTCAGCGCGGGGTTTTGAACTTTTGCTGGGTAGCATCATCTAAGTTTTCGGACGCACGCAACGGCGTCCCCGAGGTCCGTTTCCCCTCCCCTGGTGCGGGCCTCACGGAGTCAGATCCCTCCCCTGGTGCTGACTCCACCCCAACCCCGAGAGCTCCCCCCTGGCTCTCGGGGTTGTTTTTGCCCGCGCGCCGCGCCGCGCCTGCTAGCATCGCGCACGCTGTCGGCACAGGAGGCCGCGCATGAAACCCTGGATGATTTACGGCGCCAACGGCTACACCGGCAGATTGATTGCCGAAGCCGCCGCCGCGGCCGGCTTGCGCCCGCTGCTGGCCGGGCGCAACCGCGAAACGGTGGGGCCACTGGCGCAGCGTCTGGGCCTGGAAAAACGCATCTTTCCGCTGCTTGGACAGCGTTCGATCGCAACCAGTCTGGAGGGCGTGGGTCTGCTGCTGAACTGCGCCGGGCCATTTTCGGCAACGGCCGCGCCGCTGCTCGAAGCCTGTCTGGCCGACGGCACGCATTACCTGGACATCAGCGGCGAGATCGACAGCTTCGCGCACTGTCACGCGCAGCACGAGCGCGCGCAGGAGGTCGGCATCGTCGTGCTGCCCGGCGTGGGTTTCGATGTCGTGCCCACCGACTGCGTGGCGCTGATGCTCAAGCACGCGCTGCCGCGCGCCGACGAGTTGATCCTCGCCATCGAGGGCGGCGGCGGCATGAGTCCGGGCACCGCCAAGACCAGTCTCGAAGGCGCGCGCGGCGGTGGCCGAGCGCGCGTGCGCGGCCAACTGCAGCGGGTGCCGCTGGCATGGAAGACGCGCAACTTCACGCGCGCCGGCCAGACGCGGCAGGCGGTAACGATCCCGTGGGGTGATTTGCACACCGCGTGGGTATCCACCGGTATCGCCAACATCGAGACCTACATGGTGCTGCCGCCGCGCGCCATCGCCACGCTCAAGCGCGTGCGCTGGCTGCGCCCGCTGCTGGGCTTCAAGCCGGTGACGCGGTATTTGCTGGCGCGCATCGAGCGCGGCGTGTCCGGCCCCGGTGCCGAGGCGCGCGCGCGCGGCCGCAGCCATGTCTGGGGCGAGGCGCGCAGCGCCGACGGCAGCGTGGCGCGCATCGAGCTGGATGCACCCAACGGCTACGCGCTGACCGTCGTCACCGCGCTGGCCATCGTGCAGCGCATGCTGCAGCAACCGCCCGTGCCCGGTTACTGGACGCCGGCGCAATGGCTGGGCGCGGAATTCGTGCTGAGTCTGCCGGGCGTGCATCGCGTCGAAACACAAACAAGCATGACCTGAGGCAGGCGGCAGGCGCGACGCGCGCGTATACACTCGGGTCACATCCCCCCGCACGCCACGCCACGCATGACGACTCAACCCGATCCCAGCCGCCGCCTCGCGCCACTGCCGCATCTGATCTTCGCCTCGCGCTGGCTGCAGTTGCCGCTATACCTGGGCCTGATCGTGGCGCAGGGCATTTACGTGGTGCAGTTCCTGCGCGAACTGTGGCATCTGATCGACACCACCCTGCTCGGCGGCGGCGCGGGCGCCGGGCCGTATTCGCCCGAAGTGATGATCATGCTGACCGTGCTCGGTCTGATCGACGTGGTGATGATTTCCAACCTGCTGATCATGGTGATCGTCGGTGGTTACGAAACCTTTGTCTCGCGGCTGCGGCTGGAAGGTCATCCGGACCAACCCGAGTGGCTCAGCCACGTCAACGCCACGGTGCTCAAGGTCAAGCTGGCCACGGCCATCATCGGCATCAGTTCGATCCACCTGCTGGCCAGTTTCATCAAGGCCAGTGACCTGCTTGATCGCGTGATCTTCTGGCAGTTGCTGCTGCATCTGACCTTCGTGGTCTCGGCCGTGGCCATTGCCCTGATCGACCGCATCATGAGCCCACCACCGGCACGCGCAGCAGCGCAAGCCTGAGGCAACCCGCCATTCAATTTCCCACGCCACACCCAGGAGCAATGCCATGCGCACCACCCTCATCGTGATCGGACTACTGCTTGCCCTCGGCGGTTTGTGGATCGGCTTCGGTCACGGCCACTACGATCGCACCCGCACCGCCGCCAGCGTCGGCCCGCTGACGCTGAAAACCACCAGCGAGCAAAGCATTCCGGCACCCATCGGCTATGGCTTGATCGCGATCGGCGTGGTGCTGATCGGCGTCGGCGCGCTGCGGCGACGCTGAGCGCCATCGGCGCGCCCTGCTCAGCGCGCCGACGCCGGTCAGCCCGGCGCGTGGCCGATACAATGCGCGCATGGATGTCTCGCATTTGCTCGACGCGCTCAACCCGGCCCAGCGCGAGGCGGTGAGCGCGCCCGCCGGCCACCTGCTGGTGCTGGCCGGGGCCGGCTCCGGCAAGACCCGCGTGCTGACCCACCGCATCGCCTGGCTGATCGAGGTCGAGCGCGTGCCGCCGTGGGCGATCCTCGCGGTGACTTTCACCAACAAGGCCGCCGGCGAGATGCGCGGGCGCCTGGACACGCTGCTGCAAGGCCGCACGCAGGGTCTGTCGGTGGGCACCTTCCACGGCATCGCCCACCGCCTGTTGCGCCGCCACTGGCAGGAAGCAAAACTGCCGCAGATGTTCCAGATCCTCGATGCCGACGACCAGCAACGCCTGCTCAAGCGCGTGATCAGTGGCCTCGGCTTGGACGAAGCGCGCTATCCGCCGCGCCAGACCACCTGGCAGATCAACGCCTGGAAAGACGAAGGCCGGCGCCCGGACATGCTGGAGGATCGCGGCCACCCGCAAACGCGCGCGCTGATCGACATCTACCGCGCCTACGAGGATGCCTGCCACCGCGCCGGATTGGTCGATTTCGCCGAGCTGCTGCTGCGCGCGCACGAGCTGATGCTGGAGCAGTCCGCCCTGCTCACGCACTACCGCGAGCGCTGGCGCCAGTTGCTGATCGACGAGTTCCAGGACACCAACACCCTGCAATACGCGTGGATTCGCGTGCTCGCCGGCAACAGCGGTCAGGTGTTCGCGGTCGGCGACGATGACCAGGCCATCTACGGCTGGCGCGGCGCGCGCGTGGAAAACGTGCAGCACTTCCTGCGCGATTTCCCGGGCGCGCGCACGCTGCGTCTGGAGCAGAACTACCGCTCCACGGCGACCATCCTCAAGGCCGCCAATGCGCTGATCGCGCACAACGGCACGCGCCTCGGCAAGCAGTTGTGGACCGCCGGCGAGGACGGCGCGCGCATCGCGCTGTATGCCGCCTACAACGAGCTGGACGAGGCGCGCCACGTGGTGCAGCGTATCGCCGAGCATCTCGATGGCGGCGGCCGCGCCGAGGACTGCGCGATCCTGTATCGCTCCAATGCGCAGTCGCGCGTGTTCGAGGAACAACTGATGCAGCAGCGCATCGGTTATCGCGTGTACGGCGGCCTGCGCTTTTTCGAGCGCGCCGAAATCCGCGATGCGCTGGCGTATCTGCGTCTGCCCGCCAATCACCACGACGATGCCGCTTTCGAGCGCGCGGTCAACACGCCGCCGCGCGGCCTGGGCGAGCGCACCCTGGACACGCTGCGCACGCAGGCGCGCGCGGCGCGCGTGTCGATGTGGCAGGCGGCGAGCCTGCTGCTGGCCGACAAGTCCGCGCTGAGCGCGCGCGCCGGCAACGCGCTGCGCGGCTTCATGGAACTGATCCAGCGCATCGCCGCCAGCGCACCGGATGCCAGCGGCGGGCTGACCCTGGCCGAGCACGTCGAACAGATGCTGGCGCTGTCCGAGCTGCGCGCGTTCTACGAAAAGGACAGCCGCGGCAATGCCGAATCGCGCGTGGAAAATCTCGACGAACTGGGCAACGTCGCCGGCCGTTTCGAGCCCAGCGCCGAGGACACCGAAGCTGGTCTGAGTGTGCTCGCCAGCTTTCTCGGCCACGCCGCGCTTGAAGCTGGCGAGGCGCAGGGCGAGGCCGGGCAGGACTGCGTGCAACTGATGACGCTGCATGCGGCCAAGGGCCTGGAATTTCCCATCGTGTTTCTGGTCGGGCTGGAGGAAGGCCTGTTCCCCAGCCAGAAATCGCTGGACGAGGATGGCCGTCTGGAGGAGGAGCGCCGTCTGGCTTATGTCGGCCTGACGCGCGCGCGTCAGCGCCTGCTGCTGAGCTACGCCGAGTCGCGACGCCTGCATGGCACGGAGATGCTGGGGCGGCCGTCGCGCTTCCTCGCCGAGCTGCCCGCGGCGCTGATCGATGAGGTGCGCCCGCGCGTGCAGGTCAGCCGGCCGCTGTACGCCCCATCGCACGCGCGCGAAGTGGAAGAGGAACTGGAGTTGCCCGCGCTGCGTCTCGGCCAGCACGTGCGCCACGCGCAATTCGGCGAGGGCGTGGTGACCGCCGCCGAGGGCGGTGGCGCACACACACGCGTGCAGATCAACTTCGCGCAGGCCGGCAGCAAATGGCTGGTGCTGGCTTATGCCAAGCTGGAGGCGTGCTGACTCGGGAGCCGGTAATCGGGAATGGGGAGTGGGGAGTGGGGAAAACAACCGCAGGCAAACAAATCGTTCCCGTCACCGGTTCCCTACTGCTTACTACCTACTACCTACTCCCCACTATCCACTCCCGGCTTCAAGGCTCAGCGCGGCGCCGGTCCCTTCACCACCTCGACGAAATCCTGGGGCCGGATGTACTTGGCGAAAGCAGTCCGGATTTCCGGCGCGGTGACTTGCAGATATTGCTGCGCGGCGATGCGGGCCTGATCCAGCGGCAAATCGTGCTGCGCGTAGTACAGCAGCGCGCCACCGATGGCGTTGACGCTGGACTCGCCCAGCGGGATGCGCCGGATCAGCATGCCCTGCGCGCGCTTGAGTTCCAGCGCGCTGATCGGCTGCTGCTGCATCTGCTCGATGTCGCGCACCACGATCGCGCGCGCCTTGCGTACCTTGTCCGCATCGCAGCCCAGCGTCACCCGATAGGTCGAGCGCGTGCGTCCGATATCGAAGCTGGAGCTGACCCCGTACACCAACCCGGTCTTGACGCGCAGATCGCGCCACAGACGCGAGGCGAAGCCGCCCTGACCCAGCACCTGATTGCCCACGGTCAGCGCGTAGCGCGCCGGATCGCGCAGCGTCAGCGGCGTGTTTTGCACCAGCGCCACGGTGTCCTGCACGCTGGTCTTGTCCGGCACGACTAGTTGCGTGGACGGGTTCGGCGGCACTGCCGGCAGGTTCAGATCGGGTTTGGGGCCACCTGCGTGCCAGGTGCCGAACCGCGCGGCGATCACGCGCTCGGCCACGACCGGGGTGACTTTGCCGATCACCACGATCGTGGTCAGATCGGGGCGGAAGGTTTGCGCATAGTAGTTTTTGACATCGCTGTAACTGAGCTTCAGCACCGAGGCCGGCGTGGCCTCGCGCAGCGCTGGGTCGTTCGGCGGCAGCAGCGCTTCGTTGATGGCGCGCGCGAAAAGGTAATCCGGGGTTTCCATCTGCCCGGCCAGCGCCTGCGCGGTCTGCTGCTGCACGATCTTGAACGCGGCCTCGGGCAAGGCCGGGTGCAGTTCGTTGCCGGCCAGCAGTTGCACCGCGCGCGCGAAGTGCGCGGACGGCGCCGCGATGGCAAAGCTGTAACCGGCGTTCTCGCTGGCGGCGATGTCGTCCAGCGCCTTGCGAAACGCCAGCCGGTCCAGCGTCGTCGTGCCGAAGTTGAACAGGCCCGAGAGCACCTCGCCGACGCCGTCCTGGCCCTTGGGCTGCTGCAGGTCGGTCTGCGTGCGCACGCTGCCGAGCACAGTCACGGTGTCGCTGATGCTCTCCGGCTGCACGATCAGGCGCAGGCCGTTGCGCAGCGTCGTGGAATACGGCTGCAGCGTGGACTTGGGCAACTCGAGCCGATTGAGCGCGGCGTTGGCCCAGGCCGGCAGCGCCACGGGTTTCTCGGGCGCCGCGGCGAAGCTTTCGGCGCCACCGAAGCCCTTGCCGGCAATGGGCTTGCCGGAGGGCTCCGGGGTGAGAATCGCGGTGATCACATGCGCTGGCTGCAGCACGCTGCGCGCGAGGCGATCGACCTCGGCCGGAGTCACCGCGGCATAGACTGCAGCCATGTCTTCGGGCGAGTCCAGGCCCTGAAAGGCCAGCGCGTTGGTCCACGCATTGGCCAGCCCGGTGATGGAGTTTTTCTGGAACGCTAGTTGCGCGATGGCCTTGCGCTTGGCGGCATCGACCAGATCCGCGGGCACGCCATCCGCAGCGTATTTGGCGAGGATCGCGCGCATCTGCGCCAGCAGCGCTTCGGCGTCACCGCCCTTGGGGAACGCGCCCACGGCGTAGCCGATGCCGGCACGCGGCAGGAACTGGCTCTGGAAGCTGGCGAACAACGCCTTGCCCGCGGGCACCAGCGCATACAAATCACCGCGCTGGCTGCCCAGCACGCGCGCCAGAATATCGGCGGTGGCGTAGTCCCTGGCTCTCAGACCGGGCATGCGATACGCCAGCACCGCCACGCCCACCGGGTAATCGGTGGGATAGCGCAGCGTGCCCGCGCTGACCGGCTGGAAGTCGTAGCGCGGCCGCGCCGGCAGCGTCTTGCGCGGAATCGCGCCGAATAGGGTCTTGATCTCGCCCAGCGTGGTCTGCGGATCGACATCGCCGGCCACCACCAGAATCGCGTTGTTGGGCGCATACCAGGTGTCATAGAACTTTCTCAGCAACGGCGCCCCGGTCTTGTTGAACGAGGGCCGCGTGCCCAGCGCGTCGTGCGCGTAAGGCGTGCCCTTGAACATCGCCGCCAACAGTTGCGTGTTGAACACGTAGAACGGATCGGACAGATCGCGCGCGACTTCCTGTTCGATCGCGCCACGCTCCCTGGCCCATCCCGCCGGGCTCAGATCCAGCCCGCGCATGCGCAGCGCCTCGATGTGCAGCGCCACGTCCAGATCCTGCGCCGGCGCGGTGAAGTAGTACGAGGTCACCGCCTGCGTGGTGAAGGCGTTGAAATCGCCGCCCATGCCGGCACCGATCACCGCCAACTGATCGCGGCTCAGCCCCGGGCTGCCGCGGAACATCATGTGCTCCAGCGCGTGCGCGGTGCCGGGAAAGCCCGCCGGCGCCTCGTCCGATCCGGCCAGATAACTGACCTGCGTGGTCACCACCGGCGCCAGCGTATTGCGCACGATGACCACGCGCAGGCCGTTGTCCAGCGTGGCGCGTACCACGCCCGACGAAGCCGCCGCGGCCGCCAGCGGCAGCAGCAACAGGCATGCGGCGCTCATCCAGCGTGAGAGGGTCTGCATGCGATCTCCCTGCGAGGCCGCGCCGCATGGCGCTATCTTACTGACAGCACACAGCGCGACCGGTTCCCGCCGCCGTGTGTTCAGCCACGCCGACCGCTGAGCCGCGCCCAGTCCTCGCGATGGGCGATGCTCAGCTCGAACGCGCCCAGCGTGACGTAATGCGCGCGCAATTCCTCGGCTTGCTCGATGAGGATTCCGGATAACGCGAAGGGTGCACCCGGCGCCAGCGCGGCCAGCAGCCGAGGCGCCAGTTCCAGCAGCGGAGCGGCGAGAATGTTGGCCACCAGCGCATCGCAGCGCGGTGCGGGCAATGCCTCGGGCACATACAGCGCAAGCTGCGCGTCGACGCGGTTGCGCCGCGCGTTGTCGGCGCTGGCGGTCAGCGCCTGCGGATCGTTGTCCACGCCCAGCGCGTACGCGGCGCCCAGTTTCAGCGCGGCGATGGCGAGGATGCCCGAGCCGCAGCCGTAATCCAGTACCGTCTTGCCACGCAGATCCTGCGCTTCCAGCCACTCCAGACACAGCGCCGTGGTCGCATGCGTGCCGCTGCCGAAGGCCAGCCCGGGATCAAGACGCAGCACCACGGCTTCGGCGTCCAGATCCGTGGGCTCGATGTTCCACGGATACACCCACAGGCGCTGGCCGAAGCGCATTGGCTGATAGCGATCCATCCACGCGCGCGTCCAGTCCCGGTCCGCCACCACGCGCAATTCGATGTGCTCGGGCGCCAGCTCGGGCAGCAGCTCGGTCAGCGCCGCCAGCAACCCGCGCCGATCGGCGCCATCGGCGAACAGGGCCTGCATGCGCACCGCCTCCCACAGCGGCGTCTCACCCACGCCGGGCTCGAGGATGGCGCGCTCGTCGGGCGTGTCGGCGCGCGCGTCGGCGAGGGTCACGGCCAGCGCGCCGAGATCCTCCAGCGCCTGTTCGGCACGCTGCTGCTGGCTGCTGGGCAGGGTGAATGCAAGTTCGAGGAAGGGCATGCGCGCTGCGTGATGGCTGGGCAGGCGCCATGATCGGACATCCGCGCGTGCCCGCAAAGCAGGCGGATCTCAGGCCATCTCGTGCAGCAGCGCGTGCATGCCGCCTTGCACCGAGTAGGCCTGTGGATAGCCGATGCCACGCAGCAGGTGCGCGGCGATCAGGCTGCGGCGCCCGCTGTTGCACACCAACAGTAGCGGGGTGTCACGGCGCTGCTCAAGTTGCTCGATCGTGCCGACGAACTCACGCATGTCCAGCTCGCCGGGCGCGTCGGCGTCGAGGATCTCCTGTTCTTCCTCGTCCAGATTCAAGCCCAGATGCTGCTTGAACAGGAAGAACGGCACGTGCAACGCGTTGGGCAGCGTGCCCTTCAGTTCCAGCTCGAAGGGCTGGCGGATGTCGATCAGGCAGGCCGCGCCCTGACGCGCCAGGGCCAGTGCCTCGGCAGCACTGCACTCGATGGGCGCAACGGCCTGCGCAGTGGCCTGGCGTTCGGAATTCGGGTTCATCGCAAGTCCATTCGGTGCCGCGCGCGGGCTGCAGGAAGGGTGCGCGCTCGCGGGCGATCTCGCAACGCACCATGGCATGGACAAGCGCCGTGACGCGCGGTTCCAAACGGACCTGAACAAATGCGCTTGGCGCGCGTCGCGCCGGCCCGGCGTGAGCGTTTCGTAGCTTCACGGCCTGCTTCAACCCAGCTTGATGCTTTTGTCCTTGCGCTCGGTGATGCGCTTTTCGAGGTAGTGGATGTTCTGCCCGCCCTTGCGGAAACCGGCATCGGCCATGATGCGCAGCTGCAGCGGGATATTGGTTTTCACGCCCTCGACGATCAGCTCGCCCAGGGCCACGCGCATGCGCTCCAGCGCGATGTCGCGGTCGGCGCCATGCACGATCAGCTTGCCGATCATCGAGTCGTAGTTGGGCGGCACGCGATAACCCGAATACAGATGCGTATCCATGCGCACGCCGGGGCCACCAGGGGCGTGGAAGTTGCTCACGCAGCCGGGCGAGGGCATGAACGTATCGGGATCCTCGGCATTGATGCGGCACTCGATGGCGTGACCGCGCATCACGATGTCGCTCTGCTGGATGCGCAGCGGTTCGCCACCGGCGATCAGCAGTTGCTCGCGCACCAGATCGATGCCGGTCACCAGCTCGGTCACCGGATGCTCGACCTGGATGCGCGTGTTCATTTCGATGAAATAGAACTGGCCGTCCTGATACAAAAACTCGAAGGTGCCGGCGCCGCGATAGCCGATACGCAGGCAGGCATCCACGCACACCTTGCCGATGCGCTCGCGCTGCCCGCTGGACAAACCTGGCGCCGGCGCTTCCTCGACCACCTTCTGGTGGCGGCGCTGCATCGAGCAGTCGCGTTCGCCCAGATGAATCGCGTGGCCCTGGCCGTCGGCCAGCACCTGGATTTCGATATGGCGCGGGTTCTCGAGGAACTTCTCCATGTACACCTCGGGATTGCCGAACGCCGCCTGCGCCTCGCTGCGCGTCATCTGCACGGCGGCTTCCAGATCGGCCTCGCCGCGCACCTCGCGCATGCCGCGACCGCCGCCGCCGCCGGCGGCCTTGATGATCACCGGGTAACCGATCTCGCGGCCGCAGCGGCGGCAGGTGTCCATGTCATCGGCCGGCAACGGTCCGCCGGAGCCGGGCACGCAGGGCACGCCGGCGGCCTGCATGGCGCGGATGGCCGCGACCTTGTCGCCCATCAGGCGAATGGTTTCGGCGCGTGGACCGATGAACACGAAGCCTGACTGCTCGACCTGCTCGGCGAAATCGGCGTTCTCGCTGAGAAAGCCGTAGCCGGGATGGATCGCGTCGGCGTCGGTCACCTCGGCGGCGGCGATGATGGCCGGGCCGTTGAGATAGCTCTCGCGTGGCGCCGCCGGGCCGATGCAGAGGGCCTCGTCGGACATGGCCACATGCTTGAGGTTGCGATCGGCCACCGAGTGCACGGCCACGGTCTTGATGCCCAGCGCGTGGCAGGCGCGCAGGATGCGCAGCGCGATTTCGCCGCGGTTGGCGATGACGACTTTTTCAAGCATGGGGACACCGGGACTCGGGACTCGGGACTCGGGACTCGACCCAAGCCGGGATGTCGGCACGGCGGCGCCAGCGCGCTGCGATGCGTTTTTCGCGTGGCAAGGATCGAGGCCCGCGCAGGATCATCAGCCGATCACGAACATGGGTTCGTCGAACTCCACCGGCTGGCCGTTTTCGACCAGGATGGCGACCACCGTGCCGCTCTTGTCGGCCTCGATCTGGTTGAACATCTTCATCGCCTCGATCACGCCCAGGGTTTGACCCAGCTTGACGCTCTGACCGACCTTGACGAACGGTGCCGCCTCGGGGCTGGCGGCAACATAAAAGGTGCCGACCATGGGCGAGCGCACCACGTGTCCGGCGGGCAGGGCGGGTCCGGGGTGTGCTGCGGGAGCCGCGTGTGCAACCGGCGCAACCGGCGCAGGCGCGGCGTCCTCGGTGCGCGACGTCGGCATGTGCATATGCGTCACCGGCGCCGCGGCTGGTGCGGCAACGCCACTCTTGGGCACGCGCGACAAACGCACGACTTCCTCGCCTTCCTTGATTTCAAGCTCGGCTAGATTGGATGCTTCCAGCAAGTCGATCAGCTTCTTAATTTTGCGCAGATCCATGAGCGGCCTCGATGAAATTATTGATGACGAACCGTCCCTGGTGCGTGGCGCCGGCCCGGCCCTCCTTGGCCGGGCGCTCGCCGGCGCGTGATGCGCTTCAACGCATCACGCGAAAGCTTCCGGCTTGCCCTTGATTTCAAGCTCGGCGAGATTGGATGCTTCCAGCAGGTCGATCAGCTTCTTGATTTTGCGCAGATCCATGCGGGGCCTCGTGCGGCGGAAAGGAAAGGGATGACGGGCGCGCGGTATCCGGCTCAAGCCGCGCGCGCCAAGTGGGCGATCAAACCAAGCAGGCCGAGGCGATAGCTGTCCGCCCCGAAGCCAACCACCGTGCCGATGGCGATGTCACTGAAATACGAGTGCTGCCGGAACGGCTCGCGCGCCTGCGGATTGGACAGGTGCACCTCGACGAACGGAATGGCCACGGCCAGCAGCGCGTCGCGCAGCGCCACGCTGGTATGCGTGTAGCCGGCGGGGTTGAACACGATGCCGACCACGTCTTCACGGCGCGCGGCGTGGATGCGTTCGATCAGGGCATGCTCGGCGCCAGACTGGAAGGCACTGAGTTGGTGCCCGGCGCGCTCGGCCTCGCTGCGCAGCTCGGCGTCGATGGCCGTCAGCGTGGTGTGGCCGTAGTAGCCGGGCTCACGGCTGCCGAGCAGATCGAGGTTGGGGCCGTGCAGGGCCAGCAGTTGCGCCACGCCAGTCGTCCAGAGTCAAAACCGGGTGGAGAAGTCTGGACCGTCGCGCAAAACTTGTCCAGTTCGGCGCCATTCGACGACGTTCGTCGCTATTGTAACGTTGGAGGCAGCCAAGCACTCAACTCCGGCGCGGTAAAGGCGCCGTAGTGGCGCTTGAGCATACGCCCATCCGGTGCGATCAGCACGCTGTAGGGCAGACCCTGGCGGGTATTGCCGAAGGCCAGACCGGGGTGATCGGCGCCCGGCAGCAACACCGGATAATCCAGCGGCGTGGCTTTCAGGAAGGCTTGCACCGCCGCGGGTGTGTCCTCGGCGATGCCGATCACCTGCAGGCCATGCGCCGCCGCGCGCTGCTGCAGGGCGCGCAGCAGCGGCAGTTCTTCGCGGCACGGCGGGCACCACGGCGCCCAGAAATTCAGCAGCAGCCATTTGCCCTGCCACGCATCCAGACGTACCGGGCGGCCGTCGAGATCGGTCAGCAGCGGATCGGGGCGCTGCGCGCCGGCGTCGAACGCGGGCGCCTCGGGCACGGCCAGCATGGATTGCGGCTGTGGCTGCAGCGCGCGCTGCAACACCCAGCCAGCCAGCGCCGCCGCCAGGGCCAGAATCAGGATCACAACCGGCAGGTTCCGCATGCGCGCTGCTGTTTACAGCCCGGCGCGATCGATGCGCTGCAAGAAGGCCACCGCGCCCTCGGTCCCGATCAGACGCTCGGCGCGCTGCTCCCGCCCATCGGGCGCGAAGAACAGCGTGGCTGGCGGACCCAGCAAGTCGTAGCGCTTGAGCAACGCGCGGCTGGCGGCGTCATCGGTGGTGACATCGACGCGGATCAGGCGCAGCGGGGCGATGGCGCGCTCGACCGCGGGATCAACCAGCGTGGTCGCCTCCATTTCCTTGCACGCCACGCACCAATCGGCGTAGTAATCGACGATCGCGCCCTGATGCGCAGCGCGCGCCCGCGCCAGCGCGGTATCGAGCTGGCTCGGCGTGGTCGCGCGCTGCCAGTGCAGCGCGCTGGACGACTGCGGCGCGACGCCCGTGCCGGCGAACACGGCCAGCGGATTCAGCAGCGCGCGGCTGCCGGCCAGCGCGCCGGCCAGTTCCGCCGCGCCCAGCAGCAGCAGGATCAGCGCCAGACTCATGCGCAATTTGTGCCAGCCGCCGGCCTCGGCGGGCAAGCGCTGCAGCACGCCCAGATACACCGCGCAGCCCAGCAGCAGCAGGCCGCTGAGCGCCAGAATCCAGCCCGGCGTCAGGACGCGATCCAGCATCCCGATCGCCAGCACCAGAAACAGCACGCCGAACACCGCCTTGACCGTATTCATCCAGCCGCCAGCGCGCGGCAGCAGGGCGCCGGCCGCGGTACCAAAGGCCAGCAGCGGCAAGCCCATGCCCAGCCCGAACACGAACAGCGCCAGCGCGCCAAACACCGCGCTGCCCTGCTGGCCGATGTAGATCACCCCGGCCGCCAGCACCGGCGTCACGCACGAGGTGACGATCAGCGCCGAGAGCACGCCCATCACCCCCGCGCCCAGCAGCGAGCCCGCATGCTGGCGATTGCCGGCCCCGGCCAGACGCGTCTGCAGGCGTGCCGGCAATTGCAGTTCGTACAGCCCGAACATGCTCAGCGCCAGCAGCACGAACAGCAGTGCCATGGCGCCGATCACCCAGCCGTTCTGCAGCGCCGCCTGCAAATTGGTACCGGCCAGACCCGCGATCAGGCCGACCGCGGCGTACACCAGCGCCGCACCCAGCACGTACACCAGCGACAGCGCGAACGCCCGCCCCGGCCGCGCACGCGTACCGCCGCCGGCGATCAGGCCGGATAGGATCGGCAGCATCGGCAGCACGCAAGGCGTGAAGGCCACGCCCAGTCCACCGAGAAAAAACAACAACAGCGCCCAGACGCGATCCTTGCCCAGCAAGCCGGCCAGACGTCCGGCCTCACCGGCCGGCGCGGCGCTGCTTGACGCCGACGGCGTCGCGGCTGCTGCCGGCGCGGCGAATGCCTGTGCCGCGGCGCTGCTCGGTGCGGCCACGCCAAACGCCGCCCGCGCGCCGCCAGCCGCTGGCGGTGCGAGGGCGTTGGCGGCCTTGCCGGCCTGCACCATGGCGCCACCGATCGGCAGGTTCAGCGCCTCGGTATGCGGCGGAAAACAGATCTGCGGCGCTACCGCATGGCAACCCTGATACGTCACCGCCAGGCGCAGCACCTTGAGCCCGGCGGGCGCGCTGAACGGCAGGGTCGCGTCCATGTGCTTGTAGAACACCACGAGGCGGCCCAGGTAGGGATCGTTCTCCACCACGCCCTGCGGAAACGCGGGCTTGCCCAGGGTGACGCCGGCATCCAGCGCCTTGAAGTGCGTGCGATCGCGATACAGGTAATAGCCCGGCGCGATGGCCCAGTCCAGATGCGCCACGCCAATCTCGGCGCGCGCGCTGAGCCGGTAGGCCTGATTGAAACGCAGCAGGCCGTCGGCGGCCTGCGCCGGCGTGACGACGCCCGCGAGACTCAACAGCACTGACAGCAACAAGAACAAACGATTCATCGGTAATTGGCTTCGTTGCAAGGTGAAATTCACGGCGTGGGCGGCGTCACTTGCGCATCCAGCCAGTCGAGATACGGCGCGTGGCCCGCGACCACCGGCAGCGCGAGGATCTCCGGCATCTCATACGGATGCAAGGCCAGCAGGCGCGCCTGCAACGCCGCCAAGCGCGCCGGCGTGGTCTTGATCAACAACTGCACCTCGACGCTGTGCTCGATGGCGCCCTGCCAGCGATACACCGAGCGCGCGCCCGGCACCTGCGTGATGCAGGCAGCCAGACGCTCGGCCACCAGCGCCTCGGCCACGCACGCGGCGCTGGCTTCGTCGGGGCAGGTGCACAACACCAGCAGGGCTTGCATGCGTGATCACGGAAACAGACGGAAAGCCGATCATCGCACTGTCGGCATTGCGGATGCGCGGGCGTTGCGTCATGCGCCAGCGTCCTGCCCGGCGCGGCGCGCGCTGACCTCGGCCAACGCCGCCCAGTCGCGCTCGCCGGCACCGTGCGCCAGCGCGTCGAGAAAATTTTCGCGCAGCACCGAGGCAAACGGCATCGGCACCACCGTGGCATCGGCCGCGGCCAGCGCCAGGCTGATGTCCTTGAAACCCAGGCGCAGGCGAAAACCGGCCGGCTCGTAACGGCGCTGCGCGATCAGTGCGCCGTAGCCCCGATAAGCCGGGCTGGCGAACAGGGTCTCGCTCATCAAGCCGAGAAAATCCGCGGCGGCCACGCCATGCGCCTGTGCCAGCGTGCTGGCTTCGGCCATGCTTTCGATCGCCGCTGCCAGCATGAAATTGCCGGCCAGCTTGACCGCGTTGGCGCGCAGCGGATCATCGCCGAACGGCCACACGCGCTGGCCGATGGCCTCCAGCAGCGGGCGCACGCGCGTCAGCGCATCCGGCGCGCCGGCCGCCAGCACGTGTAGCTTGCCGGATGCCGCGGCGTCGGGGCGGCCGAACACCGGCGCCGCCACGTAACCCACGCCACGCTGCACATGCAACGCCTGCATTTTTTGCGCGGCCGCCACCGAAATCGTGGCCATGTTCACGTGCACTGCGCCCTGCTTGAATGCCGCCAGTGCACCGCCCTGCTCGAGCACGGCGAACACCGCCGCGTCGTCGGCGAGCATGCTGAACACCACCGGCTGCGCCGCGGCCGTGGCCGCATCCGCCGCCGCCTTCACCCCCGCAGCCAACAGCGGTTGCAGCGCTGCCGGTGTGCGGTTCCAAGCATGCACTTCGTGGCCTGCCGCTTGCAGACGCCGCGCGATCGCCGCGCCCATGCCGCCGGTACCCAGAAATCCGATCTGCATGTCTGTCCCCACGGAGCAAAACGTCATTGCACCACGAAGCCTGCAGCGCTGTGCGCAACAGTGTGGTGATGGAGTGGCGTGAAAATAGCGATGGCAGCGGGGAAGCTCGAGCGAACTCGATTGTTCCCTTCATCCCCGGACGCGCACAGGTGCCGTGCGCTGCATTGGATACCCGCCCCCGCCTTCGCGAGGGCAGGCTCTGCGCGGGCGTGACGAAGTGGGGCTGCGCGCGCCGTGCCCGCGTCACATGGTCCGATTCATCCGGGCCGGATCCATTCGGTTGCCAGTTGCCGATTGCCGGTCCCGGCCCTGATCACGCCTGCCCGTGCCGGCGCATCGCGTGCAGCGCCTGCAGCTCGCTTTTCTCGGGCGCGCTCAAGCCCTGCTGCTGCAATTTCTTGGTCAATTGATCGAGGCGCTCGGCGTGCGCCTGGCGGGTGAGCTGGGCCAGCGCGCCGAGAAACTCCGAACGCAGATCGTGGGCCTCGGGAAAGTCGATCAACGCCAGCTTGTGCAGGGCATCGGCCTCGCTGCGCCCGGAAAGATGCTCGAGCAGCGCGGCAACCGGCGCGCCGGGCCGCGCACGCGCCAGCTCCAGCAGCTCGATCAGCAGCGCCACGCCAGGCTGCGACGCGGTGGCGAACGACCATGGCGGCGCGACCTCGGCGGCCAGCGCCGGATCAGCCAGCAGCACGGCGATGGCTTCGCGCACCAGGCTGCGACGCACCGCGGATGCGCGCCGCGCCGGCACGCGCGCGGACGCGGCTTGCGCCGGTGCCGGCGCGCTGACACCGGTGCGCGCCTGCAACGCCTGCTGCATGAGATCGCGAAACGCGCCATCGGGCAGCCGCGCCAGCAACGGGCGCACGCGCTCGGCCAGGCGCGCGCGGCCATCCAGCGTGGCGACATTCACATCCTCGGCGAGGTGCTCGAAAAAGTATTCCGACAGCGGCATGGCCGCGGCCAGGCGCTGCGCGAACGCCGCGCCGCCTTCCTTGCGCACCAGGCTGTCGGGGTCTTCGCCTTCCGGCAAAAAAAGAAAATACGCCTGGCGCCCATCGCGCAGGCGCGGCAGCGTGGCTTCCAGCGCGCGCCAGGCAGCGCCGCGGCCGGCGCGGTCGCCATCGAAGCAGAACACCACATCGGGCGTGGCGCGGAACAGCATCTCGGTGTGCTCCGGCGTGGTCGCGGTGCCCAGCGTCGCCACCGCCTGCGGCAGGCCGTGCTGGTGCAGGGCGATGGCGTCGAGATAGCCCTCGACCACGACGATGCGCTGCAGCGTGCTCGCCGCCTGGCGCACCTGCCACAGCGCGAACAGCTCGCGGCCTTTGTGGAACAGCGCGGTTTCCGGCGAGTTGAGGTATTTGGGACCATCCCCTTCCAACACCCTGCCGCCAAAGGCGATCACGCGCCCGCGGCGATCGAGGATCGGGATCATCAAACGCTCGCGGAAACGATCGTAGCGTCGCCCCTGCTCGTTGCTGGCCAGCAATCCGGCCTGCTCCAGCAACTGCATGCGCGCCGCGTTGCCGCCCAGCGCGCGTTGCAGACCATCCCAACCGGACGGCGCCCAACCGATGCGAAAGCGCTGCAAGGTGTCGGCGCTCAGCCCGCGTTGCGTGCAGTAGGCCTGCGCCGCGGGGCTTTGCGTCAGTTCGCGCTGGAACCAGCACGCGGCTTCCTCCAGCACGGCGTAGAGCTCGCCGAAATCGTCGCGTGCGTGTTCGCTGCCGCCCTCGCGAGGCACCTCCATGCCGGCGCTGCGCGCCAGTTCCTCGACCGCGTCAGGAAATTCCAGACGCTCGTAGTCCATCAGAAACTTGATCGCGCTGCCGTGCGCGCCGCAACCGAAGCAGTGGAAAAACTGCTTCTGCGGACTGACGAAGAACGACGGCGAACGTTCGTTGTGAAACGGACAGCACGCGGTCCACTCGCGCCCCGCTTTTTTCAGCGGCACACGGCGCTCGATCACCTCGACGATGTCGACGCGCGCCAGCAGTTCATCGATGAAACGGTCGGGAATGCGCGGCATGCGTCAAGCATGCCAGCGCGCGGCAGTGGATGCTGCGGGAGGGTGAATCCTGATCATTGTGGCCGTTCCGTATCGTCATGCCGCGCCATTTTGCCGCGCCGAGGACGCAGACCGAAGCACCCCGGCGGTCAGTGCCACGCAATGCTCGCACCGCCGATGATGCACGCTTGTGCGCCGGGATGCTGCGCGATGCGCATGCCATTGCGCCTGCGCCCAGGATACGGCAGCCCGCGTTGCCACGCGCCGGGTATCGCTGCGCACGGCCGCGCGCTAGCCTTGCGTCCCTCGCCGCGGAACTACACTCATGAACACATCGGCACGGCGTGTCGCCATCCTCGGCGGCGCGCGCATTCCCTTCTGCCGCAACAACACGGCGTATGCCGAGGTCGGCAATTTCGGCATGGGCGTGAAGGCCATCAGCGCGCTGGTCGAGCGCATGAATCTCTCTGGCGTCGAGCTGGGCGAAGTGGCGTTCGGCGCGGTGCTGAAGCTCGACCGCGACTGGAATCTGGCGCGCGAGATCACGCTGTCCTCGGGGCTGTCCGCGACCACGCCGGCGATCACCACCGCGCGCGCCTGCGGCACGTCGCTGGATAACGCGGTGCTGATCGCCAACAAGATCGCCTGCGGACAGATCGAGGCCGGCATGGCCGGTGGCAGCGACACCACCAGCGACGTGCCGATGGTCTTGTCCGAGCCGCTGCGCAAGCGCCTGCTGGCGATCAATCGCGCCAGGGATACTGGCGCCAAGCTGCGCGCCGCGCTGCACGGGTTTCGCTGGCGCGAGCTGAAGCCGGCGTTCCCCGGCGTGGCCGAGCCACGCACCGGGCTGAGCATGGGCCAGCACACTGAGCTGATGGCGCGCGAGTGGGGCATCGCGCGCGCGGATCAGGACCGCCTGGCGCTGGCCAGCCACCAGAAACTGGCCGCGGCCTATGCCGCGGGATTCTTCGCGGACCTGGTGGTGCCGTTCCGCGGCCTCGAGCGCGACGGCTTCCTGCGCAGCGATACCACGCTGGAAAAACTCGCCACGCTCAAGCCCGCCTTCGACACCAGCTCGGGCCTCGGCACGCTGACCGCGGGCAATTCCACCGGCTTGTCGGATGGCGCCGCGGCGGTGCTGCTGGCCAGCGAGGACTGGGCCACGCAGCGCGGCCTGCCAGCGCAGGCATATTTGCGCGATGCCGAGGTGGCCGCGGTGGATTTCGTCGCCGGCGAGGGCTTGCTGATGGCGCCGACCATCGCCGTGGCGCGCCTGCTGAAGCGCAATGGCCTGACCCTGCAGGACTTCGACTACTACGAGATCCACGAGGCCTTCGCCGCGCAGGTGCTGTGCACGCTGCGCGCCTGGGAATCGGCCGAATACTGCGCGCGGCGCCTCGGCCTGGACGCGCCGCTGGGCAGCATCGATCAAGCCCGGCTCAACGTGCACGGCTCCTCGCTGGCCGTGGGCCATCCCTTCGCCGCCACCGGCGCGCGCATCCTGGCCACGCTGGCCAAGCTGCTGGCGCAGCGCGGCGGCGGGCGCGGCCTGATCTCGATCTGCACCGCTGGCGGCATGGGCGTGGCGGCCATCGTCGAGCGCTGATGCGTGGACGGCATGAAGCTTGGGGGGTTGCTTACGGCGTGCGGCGCGCATGAACGAAACCTGAGCGCTGTGGTCCAAATCTGCTCCCCCGCCATGGAGCGCCCTGTCATGCGCTTTGCGTCCCTGATTGCCACCGCCGCGCTGCTGGGCGCGGTGCTGTTGCCCGCCGCGCATGCTGCCGACACCGCCAAGGCGGCCACGCCGCACGGCCCGTTTCACCATCTTGCGTTCCGCAATCTCGGCCCGGCGGTGGCCGGCGGGCGCGTGACCAGCGTGCTCGGCGTGGCTGGCGATGCGGCGCTGTATTACGTCGGCAGCGCCGGCGGCGGCGTGTGGAAAACCACCGATGGCGGTAGCACCTGGAAACCGATTTTCAGCCACGGCCCGACGCAATCCATCGGCGCCATGGCGCTGGCCGGCAACAATCCGAACTGGCTGTGGGTCGGCACGGGCGAGGCCAATCCGCGCAATGACATCCTCAACGGTGACGGCGTGTACTTCACCCCCGACGGCGGCAAGACCTGGGTGGACAAGGGCCTGCGCCATGCCGGGCAGATCGGCGCCATCGCGGTCGATGCGGACAATCCGGACACGTTGTTTGTTTGCGCGGCGGGCGATGTGTGGAAGCGCGGCCCCGAGCGCGGCGTGTTCATGAGCACCGATGACGGCGCGCACTGGCGGAAGGTGTTGTACCTCAACGATCACACCGGTTGCGCCGACCTCGCCTACGAGCCGGGCAACCCCAAGGTGCTGATCGCCGGCATGTGGCCGCTGCAGCGGCGGCCGTGGATGCTGACCAGCGGCGGCAAGTCCGGCGGGCTGTACCGCTCCACCGATGGTGGCCTGCACTGGAGCAAGCTCACGCACGGCTTGCCCAAGGGCGATATCGGCCGCAGCGCGATCGCCTTCGCGCCCAGCGCACCCGAGACCGTGTACGCCGTGATCCAGGCCAAGGGCGGCGTGCTGTGGGTATCGCACGATCTCGGCAGCCATTGGAGCAAGGTCAGCGATGACCACGACAACGACGTGCGTCCGTTCTACTTCACCCAGTTGGCGGTGATGCCCAACGACCCCGACCGTCTGTTCCTGCTGTCGATGAAGATGATGGAGAGCAAGGACGGCGGCAAGACCGTGTTCTATGCCGACAAGGGCGTGCACGTGGACCACCATGCGATCTGGATCGATCCGCGCAATCCGCGGCGCATCATCCAGGGCAACGATGGCGGCGTCTATCTGACGCTGGATACCGGCAAGCACTGGCGCTATCTGGAGAACCTGCCGATCGAGCAGTTCTACCAGGTGGCGGTGAGCACCACGCAGACGCCCTATCTGATCTGCGGCGGCCTGCAGGACAACGATGCCTGGTGCGGCGCTTCCAGCGATTACCGCCGCGGCGGCGTGACCGGCTACCAGGACTGGTTCGATGTCGCCGGTGGCGATGGTCAGTACGTGGTGCCCGCGCCCAACGACGCCAACATCATCTACGCGACCACCGACGACGGCTTTGCCACGCGCTACGACCGCCTGACCCAGCGCAAGCGCAGCATCAATCCGTATGTGCAGGACATCCTCGCCGGGTTGCTGCTGTCGGGCAAACCGATGTCGGCGCAGAAATACCGCTTCGACTGGACCACGCCGATCGCGGTATCACCGACCGATCCGAACAGTCTGTACCTCGGCGCCAATGTGGTGTTTCACAGCACCGACGGCGGTCTGCACTGGCGGATCATCAGCCCCGATCTGACCCGCGACATCAAGGCCAGGCAGGCGCCCAGCGGTGGCCCGGTGACCAAGGACATGTCCGGCGCCGAAACCTACGACACCATCCAGTCGCTGGCGCTGGCGCCGACCAATGCCAAGGTCATCTGGGTCGGCACCGACGATGGCTGGGTGTGGGTGAGTCGCGATGGCGGCGCGCATTGGAACAAGGTCACGCCCAGCGGCGCCCCTGAGTGGGCGCGCGTGTACAACGTCACGGTGTCGCCGTTCCACGCCGGCACCGCGTATGCGGCGTTCGATGCGCACGAGCTGGGCAACAACCACGCCTATGTGTATCGCACCAGCGACTACGGCAAGAGCTGGACCAACATCAGCAGCGGACTGCCCGACAGTTCGGTGGAAGTGGTGCGCGAAGACCCCGACCGCGCCGGCCTGCTGTTCGCCGGCACGCTGTCCGCCGGTCTGTACTACTCGCGCGATGACGGCGCGCACTGGCAGGCGTTGCACGCCAACCTGCCAGGCGGCGTGTCGGTGATGGATCTGACCTTCGTGCCCGCCAGCCACAGTCTGGTGCTGGCCACGCACGGACGCGGCATCTGGGTGCTGGACAATCTGCGCCCGATCGAGGATTACGACGCCGCCATCGCCAAGGCCCCGCTGCATGTGTTCCCCGCCTCGCCCGGCACGCTGCTGCATGCCAGCGGCAGCAACGGCGTTGGCCCCAGCGCCTTCGTCGCGCCGAACGCGCCCACCGGCACCGTGATCAGCTATTCCCTGGCCAAGGCGCTGAAGCCGACCGCGGCGCAAAAAGCCTTGCACCACGCGCCGGTGAAAATCGTCATCCACGACGCGGCCGGTCAGCTCATCGACACGATGCACGGTCCCGGCAAGGCTGGCGTCAACCAGTTGACGTGGAACCTGCGTTATGCGGGTCCGGCCAGGCTCGACCCGCCGCTGGGCAAGGCCGGTCCGCACGGGCGCGGTTTCGGTCCGTCGGTGGCGCCGGGTGATTACAGCGCCACCCTCACCGCCGCTGGCGCCAGCCAGACCATCGCGCTGCGCGTGCTGCCCGATGCGCGCTACAAAGTCACGCTGGCGACCTACCGCGCCGACACCGCCGCGGGGTTGCAGGCGCGCACCGAGCTGTCCGCGGTGAACCGCGTGCTCAACCACGTCGCCGCCATGCGCAAGGGCCTCGGCACGGTACTGGCGCGCGGCCATGGCGATGTCGCGTGGGCGCAGCAGCACGCCGCGTTGATCACCCAGGCCAAGGCGCTGGACAAGCAGCTCGGCGATTACCAGGACGTGCTGTGGAATCCGCACACCCAGCACCAGGTCGCGGAGGATTTCCTGCGTCACTTCAGCCATCTGCACCGGCACGTCAGCACGCTGTACGGGCTCGCCGCTTCCGCTTGGGGCGAGCCGCCGCGCGCGCAGGTGCGCGATCTGATCACCCGTGATCGCGCGCTGATCGAGCAATTGCTGGTGCAGTACAACGGCAGCCTGATGAGCAACGTGAAAACCTGGAACGCCGCGGCCTACGCGGCGGGCGTGGCCACGCTGCCTACCGGTTCGCCACTGACGCTGAAGCCCGCTCCGGCGCTGCCGCCGCTGGCGGGCGCCTGAGACGCGATTGCAGCGGAGACAGCGCGGTTTGCGCGCTGTCTCCAGCTTCTCCGTTCACGCTGCTTGCGCATTTGGCCTGTACGTAGCATGTGGCAACCGACATGGCGTTTCCCGAGTGCAAGAACCGGCCCGCGCGTCTTCGCGCTCACCGACCCACATGAGAGAACGCGGGTAGCGACATCAAAGCACCGCGCGCGCACGAGCGTTCCCGCACACTCCCGGGGTGCGCCGCGGCGCGCGCCCCTGTCATCCCCACGAGCGATCCATGTCCGCCATCGTCACCCTGCACGCCGTGCTTGCCTGCGAGTTGAGTCCGCAACCCGCGTCCGAGCACCTGCTGCTGGAACGCGCTGGCGGCGACGCGCTGGCTGGCGCCATCGCCGATGATTTGCAGCGTCTGCTGCCCGGCATCGAGCACGCGCGCCTGCTGCTGGGTACCGGGCTGCTCGATGCGGCGGAGATCCTGCGCCCGGGCTTTGCCGCGCACGCGGCGCTGGCGGAACTCGGCCTGCGCCTGCCGCGCGCGCATGGCGCGGTGATCGCCATCGGCGCGCACCACGGCCGCATGCCGGCCGCGGCGCTGGCACCCGCCGCCGAATTCTCCGACGCGCCGATGCGCTATCTGCCGCTGCTGATCGAGGCCGAAGCCGAGCACGCCGACGCACTCGGCGCGCGCCTCGAACAGGTATTGGCCAACGCCGGCGAGGCCAGCGCGCACAGCGCCGACGTGCTGATGCGCAGCTACGGCCTGCGCCTGCAGCACGCGCGCTATCTGAGCCTCACCGATCTGCTGGCGCTGACCTGCGTGCAATACGAACACGCCGGCTTCGCCGCGCACTGGCCATTGCTCGAAGCCGCGCTGCTGACGCCGACGCGCCGTGAGGCGACGCTGAGCCCGCGCGGCGCGCGCTGGGAATGGACCGGCGCACACGTGGCACTGGAAACGCCGCGCGCGTTCGTGGCGCGCACCCAGCCGGACCCTGACGCGCGCGTGCACGCCTATGCCGCGGCGGTGTTCGAGCTGCGCCAGGCCGCGGCCTTGTTCCGCGCGCACGCGCTGTCGCTGACCGCGCTGGATGATGCGCCAGGCGTGCAGTTCGTGCCCGAGGGCGTGATCGAAACCCTGCGTGCGCCGGATGCGATGGATGCTCAGGCCGCAGCCACGCTGCATGCCTGCAGCGCGCCCGGCCTCGGTATCGTGGCGCTGCTGCTGGGCGACAGCGCTGCGCGCGATGCACGCGCGCTGGCCACGCCGCTGGATGCCACCGCCCTGCCGGCATTGATCACCGCGCTGGGCGCGCGCGTCGGCCACGCGCTGCAACGCCACGAGGCGCCACTCACCGAGGTCGATGCGCACGGCATCCCCTGGCCGCGTGCGCCGCTGCGGCACTGAATCACGCTGCACGCAGCACATCGCGCGGCCCAAATGCTGAGCGGCTGGGTGTATCGCGCGCTGTTCGACGCGACGTAAGTCGCGGCGGCGCAGGCGTGTCACGACGCGGATGCACCGCGTGCGCGGCATCAATACACGCCCGGCAGCAGCGCCCAGCTCGCCTTGCGGTATTCGGCGTAATCGTTGCCGAAGCGCTCCAGCATCCAGCGTTCCTCGCGGCGCAGTTTGAAGATCAGCGCCACGGTCGCCAGCAGCACGGCCAGCACGCCGCGCCACTCGGCCAACGCCAGCGCGCTGCCGACGAAGGCCAGCAGCATCCCGGTGTAGATCGGATGCCGCACATGGCGATACGGGCCGCTGCGAATCAGGCTGTGCTCCTGTTTCAGTGTGACCGTGGCACTCCAGTTGGCGCCCAGGTGCCGACGTGCCTGCGCGGCGTAACCCAGACCCAGCGCGACCAGCGCCACGCCGATGCCGTAGCCGGTCCAACTGCGCGCGATGAACGGCGCCGCCAATGCGCCCAGTGCATGCCCCGGCAGCACAAACAGCAGTACGGCCAGCGCCAGCGGAACGCCGTGGCTGGCGCGCTGCAGGCGCGACTCGCGGCGCTCCACCGCCTTCAATCGCCCAGCACCCAGCAACCAGTACAACAGCCACGCCAGCCACAGCAGTGGAATCCATTCGAGCAGGAAGATGCGCAGCAGCGGATTCATGGGTACTCCAGCGGCCGCGAAGTGAACGCAAGTGATTGCTTGCAGCGCAGCGTGCGCGCAGGCATTGCTACAACCCAAGGCGCGGACTGTGCCGCCGCACGCCGCGCACGCGCCACCGCGCGCAAGCAACGCGTGCATCGCCACGCGCGTCGCGCGTGGCTCACGCGCCCGCCGCGGCACGCGGATTTGCCGCACGCCTTGGCGCCGGTGCAGTCACATGCAACGTGTAGCGCGTGGTGGTGGTGCCGTGATGGCCGAGGGCACTGGTGTGCTGCTGGACGTCGAGCTGGGTGGTGATCAGGCGTCCATCGACGACTTGGAAACGCCCTTGCTCGCTGCGATCGGTATCGACGTTGAGCACGAACCAGCCGAGGTCGGTCTTGGTTGTGCGCGTGAAGGCAATCGGTACACCTTGTGCATCCAGCCACAGCGAGAGTTCGTCGTGATAGCTCTTGATCTTGTCGCGTTCGGACTTGCTTGCATGCAGCGGCAAATCGAAGCGCAGCAGCGTGGCCGGCGCGCCATCGAGCGTGGTGGGCGCTTGCTGCAGCAGCCTGGCGCCGATCAGCACCACGCGCAGCGCGGCGGCCGGATCGAGCATGCGCTGCGTCTGCACGATACCCACGCTGCCCAGCAGCTCGGCGGTGGGCATGGAGCGTTCGGGATCAAGCTGATGCGCGGCGATCTGCTGATCGGCTTCCTCGAGCACGCTGCCGGGCACGTGCAGATCGATGCCGCGCGCGGCGGAAACATCGAGCGTGATGCTGGCCTGGCTGTGCTTGGCCTTGGCATCCTCGCCATCAATGCTGGTCTGGTCGACCACCAGCGTGCCGGCGATGGGCGCGTTGCCGGCCAGCTTGGGCAGCGTCGCCGCGAGGCCATCGGGCAATGCTGCGGGTGCTGGCGATGCCGCTGACATCGCCAGCGGCGGGGCCAGCAGCAGCAAAAAAACCATGAAGACTGGATTCTTGCGGGTACTCATGAAGGACTCCGCGCATCAATGGCAAGGCCACAAACACAGCGTTGGCGCCGCCGCGCAGTTTCACGCGCACAAGCGGCTACGGCAAGGCGCTTGCATGCACTTTGCGACCTGATGCGGCACACATGCGCGCGCCGCGTCAACCGCGCTGCGTTCTAGCGAGAGCCGCATCGCGCCCGGATTCCGCCACCCGCGTGTATTTGCGGTCAATGGCACCGACCTTGCTTCATCATGGGCATGGACGAGGGGGATCCCATGGATCACGCCAACATGCCTGGCCACGCACGGCCCAATCATCTCTTGCACGCGCTCGGGCTTGCCACCCTGCTGCTGGCCGCGCTGCCTGGCGCCCCAGCGCAGGCTGCCCCGGCCGCCACGCGATTCCAGGTGACCCTGCAACCGGTGACGCTGCTTTATTACTACAGCGCCATCGAACTGAATATCGATGCCGCCGTGCTGAGCAAGCTGGCCACGCCCGCGGCCGGCACGCGCTTGCCCGCCAAGGCGCTGACCGCCAGCGCCAGCGGCACCACGCTCAGCGCCAATGCCGCGATCACGCCGGGCAAGGCCAACCCGATGACCAACGTGCAGTTGACCATCGACAATGCCTGGGCGGTGCGCGCGCTGGGCTCACGCAACGCGAAAACCAGCGTCAGCGCGCGCTTTCAAAGCGGCAGCACGGCCACGCTCAATGGCCCCAGCGGCAGCGGTGCCAGCATCGTGTTGCGCAAGCTGGGCGTCACGCCAAAGCGTTTCAAGCCGACCGGGCTGGGCGCGGCGCAGACGCGCAATGGTGCGCTGCGCATGCGCATGAATCTGTCCAAGGCCAAGGCCGCTGGTAGCTATGGCGATGCGGTCATCGTGATCACCGCGACGACGACGTAAACCGCGTGGACGTGGCGAATGAAGTGCTCAGCGCGCGGCGCCACGGCGGGCCTGATGCCGCGCCAGCGCGCGCAGTGACCACAGCAGCGCAGCGACGCCGGCCAGCAGCAGCAACTGACGCAGACGCGCATGCAGCACCGGCATCAGCAGCAGCGCGCTCAGCGCCAGCGCCAGCCCCCAACCCTGCGGCAACCACGGCAGCAGCAGCAGGCCGCCAGCGGCCATGAACATCAGCGCGCCGAGGCTGGGCGTGGCACTGGCGGTGGCTTGATCGTGAATCGACGAGAAGGACATGGCGTGGCTCCGGATTGAGGACCGCCACAGCCTGCGCGTGGCTTGTCGCAAAGCCTGCGACGTCCCGGACGTCTTGATGCTGCTTGACCGCCACGCAAGCATGACGTGCACCCACTGGAGGATCCCCATGCGCCACGCCATTCCCTCACGCCTCGCACGTCTTGCCCTGCTGCTGGTCAGCATGCTGGGCGAGCAAGTGGGCAAGCCGGGCTTTCAGCAAGCCGGTGCGCTGTGACGCAGGCCGATGGGCACGTGGCAACAGGTCGCGGCCATCTACAATGCGCGCGGACCCACGGCCGGAGGCCACATGACCCAGATCGCCCGTTGCGGCGTGGTCGGACATCCGATCGCGCACAGCCTGTCGCCTGATATCCATCACGCTTTTGCCGCGCAGTTCGGCCGCCGCCTTGAATATCAACGCATCGATCTCGCGCCCGAACAGCTTGAGGCAGGCGTGCGCGCGTTCTTCGCCGCGGGCGGCACCGGGCTCAATATCACCCTGCCGCACAAGAGCGCAGCCGCACACCTGGCCACCAACCTCGGACCCTGGGCGCAGCGTCTCGGCGCGGTGAACATGCTCACGCGCGAGGCCGGCGGCAGCATCAGCGGCGAAAATGTCGATGGCGCGGCGCTGGTGCACGACCTTACCGAGCGCTATCGCGTCGACCTGCGCGGCCACGATGCGCTGGTACTGGGCGCCGGTGGCGCCGGGCGCGCGGCGGTGTGGGCCCTGCTCGATGCCGGCACGCGCCAGATCACCGTGGTCAACCGTCACCCGGCCGGCGCCGATGCGCTGGTCGATGCCATCGGCATGCCCGGCCGCGTGCACAGCCGCTACTGGAAAGACCTCGCCAACATCGGCGTGTTCGATCTGATCATCAACGCCACCAGCACCGGCGTGCTCGGCGAGCATCTGGAGCTGCCATTCAAGCTGGTGACGCCGCGCGCCACCTGCTACGACCTGTCCTACGGCCGTGCCGCCTCCGACTTCATCGGCTGGGCGCACGCCTCCGGCGCACGCTACGCCTTCGATGGCCTCGGCATGCTGATCGAAGGCGGCGCCATGGCCTACGCGCGCTGGTTTGGCGAAACGCCCGACACCGAGCCGGTGTTCGCCGCGCTGCGCGCGCAACAGCCACAAGCCTGAGCCCGGCGCGATGCAGTGCCGCCCCGTCTGCGGCGCCTGCTGCATCGCGCCCTCGATCAGCTCGCCAATACCCGGCATGCCGCACGGCAAGCCGGTCGGCATACGCTGCGCACAGCTCACCGACGATCTGCGCTGCGCTCTGTTCGGTCGCTCCGGGCGCCCTGCCGTGTGCGTCGCACTGCGCCCCGAGCCAGCGATGTGCGGCGCCTCGCGTGAGCAGGCGCTGGACTGGCTTGCGGCGCTGGAGGTGGCGACGCGGCCATGAAGCGAGTATCCCGGATGCAGGCGGCAGACCTGAATCCGGGGATGACGGCATGGTGATGGCATTCAGCGCTGGCCTGGCTTTGCCAAGCTTGAGACGATTCAACGCTATCGTGTTCTTCGCCAAGAACACCGAGCACTGCGGCAAGACCAAGCTGCTCTATCTGTCTTTCCAGCGTTGCTCCCGGAGTAACATGAAGACATGAAAAAGAAGTCCACGCCAGCCAAAATCGTCATCAAGCGTCTGGGACGCAAAAGTGGAAACATTTCTGCTGCCAAGCTACAGGTGACGGTCCGGGATGCGCGAGAAAAGTCCGGGATCAAGGGCGTCAAGGCTCTGCGCAAGTCCGCCACGGCGGCGGGGAGCGGTCAACGTGCGCTTTGTCGAGCCTGAGGCAATCGCGGTAGCGCCGCGCTCCCGCACGGGCGCATGAAGCTGCATGGCAAGGAAACCCACCCGCCCGGATCCGAGCGACGTCTTCCCCAACTGCCCGTTCGATGCCGGCTACGCGCCGCTCTTCGAGGTTCTTGTCTTCACGGTCTATGCCTGTGGCTTCCGGCCACGGTGCGCTCTTGAGGAGGCCGACTCGGGAGATGTGCGTGTCGACAGATCATCCGGCTTATCCGCGAGTCGCGTTACGCCATCCACGACATCTCGCGTGTCGAACTGGATCCTGCCAACAAGCTGCCGCGCTTCAACATGCCTTTTGAACTCGGGCTCGACCTGGGCTGCAGGCAGTTCGGTGGATCGGCATATGCCGCGAAGAAGCTTCTCGTCCTCGACAGCGATAGCTATCGGTACCAGAAATGCCTTTCGGATATTTCCGGGCATGACATCCGCAGTCACGATGCGCGCCCCGAGCGAATTTTGCAGGTGGTGCGGGACTGGTTGAGGACGACATCGCGACGCCTGGTTCCGGGCGATGACTTCATCCGTGATCAATACAAGGCCTTCGCGGAAGCCCTGCCGATCATCTGCGACCAGCATCGGATCGATCGCGCGGCGTTGAACTACCTCGACTTCGCGCAGATTGTCGAGGAATGGCTGCGTCAGTCAGTCGAGCCCGAGTCAGGCGCGACCAAATAGCAAACCCGCCGGATTCTGCTGCATATCGCCCTGCCACGGGTGCTGGCTGCTTGCAATCCAGAGTGCCTGCACGCGCTGGTCATTGCGGGTCTGACTGCGCGGCCGCCGCAGCCGACCGGATCGCGGCGAGAAGTTCGCGCAGCAAATCCCAGTAGGCCTCGAAAGCGGCGCGTGCGTGCCTTTCCATCATCTCGGTTTCTGCGCGTTGGTCGAGGATGCGGACGTGCGCTTGCGCGCGGGTTTGGCCATCAACGATGGCGCGCGGCTTGCTTCGGGCGGATCGCCCGCGATACCTTGGCAACACCATGCAAACCCACTGCGGGTGCGGGGTCTCGCCATGATCAAGACCCACGAGCGCGAGAAGCTGATCAACGCCATCGTGTTCTTCGCCAAGAACACCGAGCACTGCGGCAAGATCAAGTTGATCAAGCTGCTCTATCTTCTCGACTTCGAGCACTTCCGTCAGACCGGCTACAGCGTGACCGGCATGGAGTACCACGCTTGGAAAATGGGGCCGGTACCGACGGACTTATACGAGGAGTGGGACGCGCTCGAGCCGGATCTCGCCGCCGCCATCGACATCAAGCCCGAGCGCGTCATCGACTACGTGCGCGAACGTGCGGTGCCCAAACGCGAATTCAATCCTGAGCACTTCACCCAGCGCGAGTTGCGCATCATGCAGGAGCTGGCCGCGCGCTTTCATGACGACTTGTCGCAGCCCATGATCAACGTGACCCATGCCGAGAAAAGTCCATGGGCCAAGATCTGGGACAACGGCCGTGGCAAGCATCAACAGGTTCCGTATGCGTTGGCCGTCGCCGATGATGACCCGCACCGCGATGCCATTCTCGAAGCCGCAGCGGATTACGCGGGGATGATGGCCGCGCTGGGCTCCACGCGCTGAGCCAGCAACCGTGCATCCCGGCTCCATCCACCGGCACGCGCAGTTCTATGCCGATGCCGCCAACGGCACGTTGCTGCCCAAGTTCATGCTGATCCTCGCTGCACCGGCCGGCGACGATCTGGTGTTTCGCGTTCTGACCAGCAAGCCACGGCCCGAAGTGCCCGCGTGCCATCACGGCGCACCCTATCCGAGTTACTTCCTCGGCGTCGTCGGTGGACTGTTGTCGCAAAAAACCTGGGTGGATCTGCGCAGGCAGCCGGATTTCGATGTCGATATTTTTGCCGCAGGCGTGCGCAAGCAAGTCATCACCCCGGCGGGGCAACTGTCAAACAGCGTGCTGGCTGAAGTACTGGCATGCACCGCAGCCAGCGATGACGCCACGAACGCGCAGGCACGCAAGATGCGTGATGTGCTGGCTGGCTTGAGATAGGCCGTACTGCGCGTTTGCGTGCAGGTTTCGGGGCTGCTACCACCCGCGTGACCGCGCAAGCTTGCTATTGCTGGGCTGCGTATGGCCCTTCCGCTGCAGCCGACCGGATCGCGGCCTGAAGTTCGCGCAGCAAATCCCGGTAGGCCTCGAAAGCGGCGCGCGCGTGAGCGAACTCGCTTTGATTGGCTGCATGCATCTCGCGCAGCCTGAGCGGTGGAGTTCCCCCGAAGTCATAGCGCACTGTTTTCATACCGCTTGTCGCTTCGGACGAGAAGCTGCCGTCCATTTGCGGTACGAGTTCGGACTTCGGGACGGCTGCCCTGCGCACAAAGTTGGTGTGGCCAAACTCGAACCGGGGCGCCATGCCGTGGCTGGCGAGATTACGGTAGTCGAAGGTCAGATCGCGGTAACCCTTGCAGTCAGCCTTGGTCAGGCATGCCGCGAAGCGCGTGCAGCCAGGCCAGCGCGCACCGATGCGGCGCAGTTGTTGCTCGCGCTGATCTCTGTTCAGGTGGCGATTCTTGGCGTCTTCATCCAGACGGTCGCGATAATTGCGATCGACTACGAGATTCGCCTGATGCAGCGCATGCGTCGCGATGAAGCCGAACAGTTCGCGCATCGCGCTGGGGCGCAGCATGCACCAGAACACCAGTGGCTCGACGAGATCCTGCCGCAGCCTCCAGGCTTCTTGCTCATCGGCGATTGCATCCAGGACGGCCAGCCAGGCATTCCAATCGCGCAGGCGCGACCACCACTCGTTCATCAGGTTGGTGGTTTCGCGCAGGTGATCCGCGATCATCTCACCGCGCATGAACCGCCACGATCCGGATTTCACTTCGTCGACAAGGCCGTAGCGAAAAGGGAAATCGGGCGCGAGCGGCACTTGCTCGCGAGCGTCGAGGAAGGCTCGGAACGCCTGCTCCAGTGCGTGCCTTTCCATCATCTCGGTTCCTGCGCGTTGGCCGAGGATGCGGACGTGCGTTTGCGCGCCGGTTTGGCCTTGGCCGCCGGCAGCAGTGAGGTCAGCGCCTGGTAGCGCTCGAACAGGAAGGCGACACGCTCGGCGTCGCTGCCGAGTTTGGGCGGTTTGCGGCCGGCGGCTTTTTCGGCGGCGATGTAGGCCGCGTCCACGGCGCGGTCGAGCGCGTGGTGCGCCTGCATCAGCGCGGGCGGCATGGTCAGTGGGTCGTAGAGGTCGGCCAGCGTGCTGCCGGAAAACCGCGCGCGTGCGTCGAGCACGGCCTGCGCCGCGGCCTCGATCGCAGCGCGATATTTGTTGCTCCTCTCCGTGAGGTGCCTGTAGCTCCCCTCTCCCGCCGGGAGAGGGGCAGGGGGTGAGGGTTCGGGCTGCCGTGAGGGTTCGGCGTCACGCCGCGCATCCTTGTCATGCAGCGCATTCCAGATCGCCTCCAGCACCGCCTCGGGCTCGCGCAGTACCGCATCGGCCCACACCCGCAGCGTACGCACGCCGGCTGCGGCCAGAGCGGCATCGCGCTGGGCATCGCGCGTCACGTCATCGGCATGCTGACCGCCGTCCACCTCCACGCACAGGCACGCGTCGTGGCAATAAAAGTCCAGCGTGTAGGGCGGCAGCGGATGCTGACGGCGGAACTTGAAGCCGCCGAGACGGCGGTCGCGCAGAAGAAACCAGAGCTGCTGTTCGGCATCGCTGCCGTGCTGGCGCAAGTCGCGGGCGAAGGCGCGCGCGTCTTGCGGCAGGGGCGGGCTGTGCGCGGTTGAGCTTTGCGCAGGCGCGCTGCACCAGACCGAACCCTCACGGCGGCCCGAACCCTCACCCCTGCCCCTCTCCCGGCGGGAGAGGGGTTCAAGCGGCAGCTCGGGCCAGGGGAAGTTGTTGTAGACGATGCCAGCCGAGTAACGATAGTCGCTCTTCAAACGACCGCACACAGTGCGCATCCAAGCCATGTGCATGGTCGATGTCAGCACGCCAAAGTGCATCAGTGTTGCTGCTTCTATGGCAAGACTCGTGTTGTTGACGATATGGTCCGGGCCTAGAAATCCCATCGGAATAAAGGAGCGTCTTTCCGACGAGGTTTTCGGCATGAAGATGTAGTTGGAGCGCGGCTGCCTGATCTCTCCGAACCGCATCGGAAACGCCGCGAGCATTCTTGTGGCCTGTCTGTCGCTTTGTTCGCGAAAGGCTCGAACGTGATCGATTCGATCCAACACCGGCGGCACACTTCTAACTTCGGTCGGGTCGGCGCCTTCCAGCCAAAGGCAAAAGCGCGTTTGCCTGTTGATGAAGCCCTCTCCCCAGACAAGTGGCTTGATCCAGGCTTTGGCGACAGGAAAGCGCTCCATGATCATGGCCGCCTCGTCAGCCGACAGAACCAAATGCCCGTCATCGATCAGCGCACTGCCCTCCATCATCACCGGGACGTCGCAAATTGGAGCCTTGCGCGTGGGCAGCATCATGCTGGGTGCGTTCACCAAGTATGGATTCAGATTGTTTGCGTCGATTTCGTGCGGTTCACCATCCGCGCGGTCGTAATCGAAGAGCCGCGGTGATGAAAATTGCTTGTTGCCAAAACCGATGATCACGCAGTAAACCGCTGCCTTGCCGCGCGCCTCGTTGCTCCACTTGAAGGTGCGGTGCGCGAACTGGATGTGCATGCCGCGCCGGTAAAGCTCGGACCACAGCACGCCAACTTGTTCGCCCTGAGTAATTGAATTGGTCGACACGAAGGCGCAGCGCACTTCGTTTCCTTCTCCCCCCGGGAGAAGGTGGCGCGCAGCGCCGGATGAGGGTTCGCCCTGCGTGGAGGCTGCTGCAAGCGCCGTACCCTCACCCCTGGCCCCTCCCTTGGGGACTTCCGTTGGTCGTCTCCCGGCGGGAGAGGGGCGCATGTAATCCGCGGCCTTGAGATACCACGCCGATACGAAATCCAGCACGCCGGCGCCCTTCACGCCGGCGAACACCCGCGCCATGTCGGCTTTCTGCGCGGCGTCTTGTTCCTTCTTTCCCGAGAACGGCGGATTGCCGAGGATGTAGCTCAACTGCTCGCGCGGCACCACGCTGTTCCAGTCGATGCGCAGCGCGTTGCCGTGGACGATGGTGGGCGACTTGGTCAGCGGCAGGCGCGCGAAGTATTCGCCGAACTGCTCGGCCACGCGCAGGTTCATCTGGTGGTCCATCAGCCACAGCGCGACCTGCGCGATCTGCGCGGGGAACTCCTCGATCTCGATGCCGTAGAACTGGTCCACGTCCACGGCGACGTGCTCGGCGACGCGCGTCAGCACCGAGGCCTGGCGCGCGTACAGGCGGCCCAGCACCTCGATTTCCAGCAGGCGCAGCTCGCGATAGGCGATGACCAGAAAGTTGCCGCAGCCGCAGGCCGGATCGAGCAAGCGCAGGTTCGACAGCTTGACGTGGAAGCTCTTGAGCCGGCCCTCGTGGTGGCCGATGCGCTCCAGTTCGGCCTTGAGTTCATCGAGAAACAGCGGCTGGATCAGCTTGAGGATGTTGCTCTCGCTGGTGTAGTGCGCGCCGAGGTTGCGGCGCGCCCTGGCGTCCATCACCGACTGGAACAGCGAGCCGAAAATGGCCGGGCTGATGCGGCTCCAGTCCAGCGCGCAGGCGTCCAGCAGCAGTTGCCGCATGGTGGCGTCGAACGCGGCCAGCGGCAGCGGTTCGGTGAACAGCTTGCCGTTGACGTAAGGCAGTTCGGCGAGCTGCGCGTCGAGTGCTTTCTGGCGTTGCGCGGGCGGCGTGTCGAGGGTCTGGAACAGTTGCGCCAGCCAGGCGCCGACGTCGCTGCCATCGCTGGCGCTGCGCCGCGCGATCAGCTCGTAGAAGGCCAGGCGCGGGAAGATGCCGGTGTCGTCGGCGAACAGGCAGAACAGCAGGCGCACCAGCAGCACTTCCAGCGCGTGGCCGCTGTAGCCCGAGGCCTTGAGCGCATCGTGCAGCCGGCCCATGCGCTCGGCGGCCTCGATGTTGACCGGGTCCTGCTCCTTGAACGCGCGCGCCTGGTAGCCGGCGATGAAGCCGAAGCGGCGCACCTGCTTGTGCAGATCGAGCAGCGGAAACTCGATGTACTCATCGCCGGCATCGAGGTCGTACAGGCGAAAGCGCGCGAAGTCCGACACCAGCAGGTACTTGGGCAGTTCCGCTTCGGTCAGGCCGTGGAAGTAATCGCGCGCCTGCGCCGAGGCGCGGTCCAGATCCTTGCCGCGCGACTTGTGCTCGATCAGCAGCACGCCTTTCCACAGCAGGTCGATGTAGCCGTTCTTGCCGTCGATCTTCTTCACCCGCCGCTCGAAGCTGGCGACGCGGCGGCGCGACACGCCGAACACCTCGAAGAAGCCGTCCCAGAAGCTCTTGGCCTCGGCGTCCTCGGAGGATTCCAGCGCCCATTCGCGCGCGAAGCGCAGGGCGCGGTCCTTGATTTCGTTCCAGCTCAGCGGCACGCGCGCCTCACTCGGCCAGCGGCAGCACGGTGAGCACCTCGTCCAGCGCGGTGATGCCGCGCGCGACGGCGCTGGCGCCGGCCATGCGCAGCGGACGCATGCCTTCGCGTTCGGCCTGCTGGGTGAGCCGCGCGCAATCGAAACTGGCGCCCACCAGAGGACGCAGGCTGGGGCCAAGGCGCAGCATTTCGTACACCGCGATACGCCCGCGGTAGCCGGTGTGGCGGCATTCGATGCAGCCGACCGGCACGAACACGCGCGTCGGCAGCGCCATGCTGTGGCCGCGCGTGAGCGCCTGCCAGACATCGACATCCAGCGTATCCTCGCGCTTGCAGTGCGGGCACAGCGTGCGCAGCAGGCGTTGCGCGACCACGCCGGCCAGCGTGGACTGGATCAGGTAATGCGGCACGCCCAGATCGAGCAGGCGCGTGATCGCGCTGGGCGCGTCGTTGGTGTGCAAGGTCGACAGCACCAGATGTCCGGTGAGCGCGGCCTGCACCGCCATCTGCGCGGTTTCCAGGTCGCGGATCTCGCCGACCATGATGATGTCCGGGTCCTGGCGCAGCAGGGTGCGCACGCCGGCGGCGAAATCCAGATCGATGGCCGGCTGCACCTGCATCTGGTTGAGCTCGGCCGCGACCATCTCGATCGGGTCCTCGATGGTGCACACGTTCAACTCGGGCCGCGCCAATTGCTTGAGCGTGGAATACAGCGTGGTGGTCTTGCCCGAGCCGGTGGGGCCGGTGACTAGCACCACGCCGTGCGGGCGCTCGACCAGCGTGCGCCACAGTTGTTCCTCGTGCGGGTCGAAGCCCAGCTCGGCGTAGCTGCGCACCACGATGTCGGGATCGAAGATGCGCATCACCGCCTTCTCGCCGAAGGCGGTGGGCATCACCGAGATGCGCAGCTCCACCTCGCGGCCGCCGGCCGAGCGCGTCTTGATGCGTCCGTCCTGCGGGCGACGGCGCTCGGCCACGTCCATGCGCGCGAGGATCTTGATGCGCGCGGTCACCGCGTTCTGCACCGCCGGCGGCAGCTCGAACACGCCGTGCAGCACGCCATCGATGCGAAAGCGGATGCGGCCGCTGTCGCGGCGCGGCTCCAGGTGGATATCCGAGGCGCGTTGCTCGAAGGCGTACTGCAACAGCCAGTCGACGATGTTGACCACGTGGCGGTCGTCGGCGCCGATCTCGCCGCCCTTGCCCAGCTCGACCAGTTGCTCGAAGTTGAACAGCGTGGCGGGGCTGTTCTCGGCGCCATCGCGCGCCATCTGCACCGAGCGCTGCACGCCGTAGAACTGCGCCAGATAGCGGTTGATCTCGATCGGGTTGGCGACCACGCGCACGATGTCGCGGCGCAGCATCGGCGCCAGATCCTTGGCCCAGGCGGCCTCGAACGGCTCGGCGCTGGCGAAGTGCACGGCCTCGGGCGTGACCTTCACCGGCAGGATGCGGTGGCGCTGCGCGTAGGCCTGACTGACGATTTGCGTGACTTGCGCGACGTCGATCTTGGTCGGGTCGATCTTCAGATACGCCAGCCCGGCCTTGTCCGCCAGCCACTGCGTGAGTCGCTCCAGGCTCAGCGGGCGCACCGGCTCGCTGCGATCGAGCATCTCGGCGTTGGCGATCAGCACCAGCGGATGCACGTCGATGACATTGCGCACCGCGCGCTGCGGACGCGCCTTCTGGCGCAGCAGCTTGGCGTCCTCGGCGCTGATGCGACCGTCGACGATCAACGCCGCCAGCACCTCGTCCAGCTCCAGACGTCCGCGTCGTCCCAGCAACATCGGTGCGTTCGGTTGCGTGGCCATCAACACCTCGTGCAGTCGCTCCGTATACTAGCCCGCTTTGCGCGCGCCTCCGGAGCCGCCATGTCGGGCCTCAGTTTCCAGGATGTCATCCAGACCCTCAACCGCTACTGGGCGGAGCAGGGCTGCGTGCTGATCCAGCCGTTCGATACCGAGGTCGGCGCCGGCACGTTTCATCCGGCCACGTTCCTGCGCGCGCTGGGGCCGGAGCCCTGGGCGGCGGCCTATGTGCAGCCCTCGCGTCGGCCCGCCGACGGCCGCTATGGCGAGAACCCCAACCGCCTGCAGCACTACTACCAGTATCAAGTCGTGATGAAGCCCAACCCGGACGACATCCTCGAGCGCTACATCGGCTCGCTCAAGGCGCTGGGCATCGACCCGCTGGTGCATGATCTGCGCTTCGTCGAGGACAACTGGGAATCGCCCACGCTGGGCGCCTGGGGTCTGGGCTGGGAGGTGTGGCTCAACGGCATGGAAGTGACCCAGTTCACCTACTTCCAACAGGCCGGCGGCCTCGAATGCCGGCCTGTGCTGGGCGAGATCACCTACGGGCTGGAACGCCTGGGCATGTACCTGCAAAACGTGGACAACGTGTTCGATCTGGTGTGGACGGTGGCGCCGCATGGCACCGTGACCTATGGCGATGTGTTCCACCAGAACGAGGTCGAGCAGAGCGCCTACAACTTCGAGCACGCCGATGTGGACGAGCTGCGCCATCGCTTCGATGCCTGCGAGGCCGAGGCGAAAAATCTCATCGTGCTGGGCCTGCCGCTGCCGGCCTACGAGCAGGTGTGCAAGGCCAGCCACAGCTTTAATCTGCTGGATGCGCGTCGCGCGATCAGCGTGAGCGAGCGTCAGCGCACCATTTTGCGCGTGCGCGCGCTGGCGTGGCTTGTCGCGAATGAATATGTGGCACAGCGCGCAAGGCTTGGCTTTCCGGGGCTGCAGCGCGCGGCAGTTGGCAACGAGCACTCCGCATGAATACGCGCGCGGCGAACCGAACCCTCACCCCTGCCCCTCCCTTGGAGACTTCCGTTGGTCGTCTCCCGGTGGGGAATAATCCTGCGGCCCCGCTCCCACCGGGAGAGGGTGCCCCGCGGGGGCGGGTGAGGGTACACGCAGCGCGAGTGCGCATGCGCACGCCGCTGCGCACAGCTTTTACTGAGTGTTTGCGCCCATGAGTAACGCCCAACCCCTGCTGATCGAACTGGGCACCGAGGAACTGCCGATCGGCGCGGTGGATACGCTGGCGCGCGCACTGGCCGCGGCCGTGCACGCCGGGTTGTCGGCGCGTGGCTTCGCGCTGGGCGACGCGCGGCACTACTGCACGCCGCGGCGACTGGCGGTGCATCTGCCGGCGGTGGCCGCGCAGCAGGCCGATGGCGAATCGCGCGCGCTGGGGCCGGCGCTGGCCGCGGCGCTGGATGCCGAGGGCCTGCCCACGCCAGCGCTGCGCGGTTTCGCCGCCAAGCAGGGCGTGGATGTCGCGGCGCTGACGCGCGAGGTCACCGACAAGGGCGAACGCTTTGTGCACGTGACGCAACGCGTCGGCCAGCCGCTGGCGGTGTTGCTGCCGGAAATCCTCGCCGAAGCCATCAAGGCCTTGCCCATCGCCAAACCGATGCGCTGGGGCAATCACGCATGGAGCTTCGTGCGCCCGCTGCACTGGTTGGTGGTTCTGCATGGCGATCAGGTGATCGAGGCCGAGCTGTTCGGCATCCGCGGCACGCGGCATTCGCGCGGACACCGCTTCATGGCCGACAAACCGGTGTGGATCACCGACGCCGATGCCTACGCGGAGGCGCTGCGCGCGGCCAAGGTGATCGCCGATCCGGGCGCGCGCCGTGAACACATCCGCGGCGATGTGGCGCGCGTGGCGGCGCAGCTCGGCGGCATGCCGCAGATGGATGACGCGCTACTCGATCAGATCGCCAATCTCACCGAGTGGCCTGTAGCCATCGGCTGCAGTTTCGACGAAGCCTTCCTGGCGGTGCCGCAGGAAGTGCTGATCAGCACCATGGTCGCCAACCAGAAATTCGTGCCACTGCTCGATGGTCATGGCCACCTGCTGCCGCGCTTCATCGGCGTGGCCAATATCGAAAGTCGGGACGAGACGCAGATCCGCCACGGCTACGAGCGCGTGATTCGCCCGCGCTTCGCCGATGCGAAGTTTTTCTTCGACGAGGATTTGAAAACCCCGCTGGCTACGCATCAGAAAGCTCTGGCCGCGGTCGTGGACCAGCCCGCGCTGGGCAGCCTGTGGGACAAGAGCCTGCGTGTCGCCGAACTGGCGCGCGTCATCGCCAACCGCGTCGGCGCCGATGCCGCGCAGGCCGCGCAGGCCGCCAGTCTGGCCAAGTGCGATCTGCTCACGCGCATGGTCGGCGAGTTCCCCGAGCTGCAGGGCATCATGGGCCGCACCTACGCGCTGGCGCAGGATGAGTCGCCCGAGATCGCGCGCGCGCTGGACGAGGTGTACATGCCGCGCGGCGCAGGCGACGCCATCGCCAGCAGCACGCTGGGCCGCGTGCTGGCCGTGGCCGAGCGCGCCGACACGCTGGCCGGATTGTTCGCCATCGGCAGCAAACCCGGCGGCGCCAAGGATCCGTATGCCCTGCGCCGCGCCGCGCTGGGCCTGGCGCGCACGCTGATCGAGGGCGGCCTGCAACTGGATACGCGCGGCCTGCTGCTGGAGGCGCTGGATGCCATCCCCGAGGCGGCGCTGGCCGCGGGTCTGAAGGCGGCCAAGATTGCGACGGCGCTGGATGCTGGCGCGCGCCGCGCGGCGCTGGCCGAGGAGATCGAGCGCTTCATCGTCGAGCGCCTGCGCGGCTACTACGCCGAGCAGGGCATCGCCGCCGGTGTGTTCGAGGCGGTGCTGGCGGTGGCGCCATCCAGCCTGGTGGACTTCGACCGCCGGCTGCGCGCGCTGGCTGCCTTCACCCGGATACCGGAATGCGCCGCGCTGGTCGCGGCCAACAAGCGCGTTGGCAACATCCTGCGCAAGCAGACTGAACTCGGCGAGTCCCCAGCCGCAAACATTGACCAATCACTGATTCAGGTGCCTTCCGAGAAAACCATGGTGCTCGCGCTGCAAATCGCTCGCGACAGAATCGACCAAGCCGTCCGCAGACACGACTATGGTGAAGCTCTTGCGATTCCGGCCCGTGTGGATCTGTTCCAGTTGGTTCCGGCGTTTTTCGCGCCGTTTGATCCGTCGAGTCTGCTCGCAGCCATCGACGACTATTTCGAGCGGGTGATGATAGTCGTCGAAGATCCTGCAATCCGCCGGAACCGTTTGGCAATTCTTGCCGAGTTCCAGCGTGTCTTCGCTACCGTTGCCGACTTTTCGCGGCTGTAGCACACGCCGGACTTCCGCTGTCGCGCCATACTCTCGGCGCATAGCCCAGTGCAGGGATGTCCATGGATACTCCGCCACGAGCCCTGATCACCGGCGCCACGCGCCGCGTCGGCGCCGAGATCGCGCGCCAGTTGCATACCGACCACGAATTGCTGTTGCATGCGCGGCGTTCGCACGCCGACGCCGAGGCGCTGGCCGCGCAGTTCAACACGACACGCGCACACAGCGCGCAGATCCTCACCGGTGAACTGGGCGATGAGTCCGCGCGCGCGCGACTGGCCGATGCGCTGGGCACGGGGCCGCTGGATCTGCTGGTGTGCAACGCCTCGCGCTATGCGCGCAGTGACCTCGCCGCCGCGCCGGAGCTGCGCAATGCCGAGCTACGCGCATTCCTCGAGGTAAACCTCGTCGCCAGCTGGGACCTGGCCCTGCGTCTGCGACCGTTGCTGGCCGCGGCGGTGAATGCACGCGGCGATGCCGCCGTCGTGGTGATCCTGGATGTGTACGCGCAGCACCCGCTGCCCGGCTACGAGGCCTACAGCATCAGCCGCGCCGCCGGTGCCATGCTGGTGCAGGCGCTGGCGCGCGCGTTCGGCAGCGAGGGTATCCGCGTCAATGCCGTGGCGCCGGGCACGGTGCTGTGGGCCGAGGATCCGCAGCGCGGCGAAACCGATGCCCTGCTCGCACGCGGCACCGCGCTGGGTCATATCGGCAGCCCCGCCGATGTCGCGCAAGCCGTGCGCTATCTGGCCAGCGCGCGCTATGTCACCGGCAGCGTGCTGCCGGTCGATGGTGGGCGCAGCACGCATCTTTGATGCGCTCCATCAGCGCGCGATGAACACGACGGCCTACGCGCATCCATGTAACCCGTAAACAAGGCCATTACCAAAGGGCCTTGACAGTACTATTCCGGTGACTTTACGGTTACGTAATGTTCGTGTGATACGAGCTTGCTTCGCAGCCAGAGGGGAGCCGCGTTGCGAATGGGGGTGGCGGCGGCGCCGTTGCCAAAACTGTATTCGAAGGGGATCACCATGAAGCACAAGTTCCTCGTGGCGGCCATCGCCACCGCTTTGTTCATGCCGATGGGTTCGGCGCTGGCGCAGGATCAGGACGCGCAGAAGCAGGACCGGGAAATCGAGAGCGCGCGCAAGGAAGGCAAGCAGCTCGACAAGGTTGTCGTCACCGGCTCGCTGATCCCGCAGGCACAGATCGAAACCGCCTCGCCGGTGATCACCATCACCGCGGCGCAGATGCAGCGCGAAGGTTTCAGCAACGTCTACGACGCCCTGCGCGCGCAGCCACTGGCCACCGGCGCGGTGCAGGACAGTCAGTTCTCGGCCGGATTTACGCCCGGCGCCAAGACCATCAGCCTGCTGGGACTGTCGCCGGGGTTCACGTTGTTCCTGATCAACGGCAGGCCGATGGCGGACTACCCGCTGCTGTACAACGGCCAGTCCAACTTCGTTGATCTGTCCACGGTGCCGATGGCGATGGTCGATCACATCGACATCCTGCCCGGCAACCAGTCCTCGATCTACGGTTCCTCGGCCATCGCCGGCGTGGTCAACATCGTGCTCAAGCAACACGTCGAGGGCGTCACGCTGGACTATCGCGCCGGCGGCACCTCGGATGGCGGCGGTAGCAACCAGCGCCTGCAGTTGGTCGGTGGCTACAACACCGACAAGCTCAACATGGTGTATGGCCTGCAGATCAGCGACACCCAGCCGATCTGGGGCTTCCAGCGGCCGATCTCGAGTAGCACCAACAGCAATCCCAACCCCAACGCGCGCTATTCACCACGCAACTATCTGGTGTTGCGCTACGGAGCGCATCCACCGTATGTGGATCCGGTGAGCCTGGCCGGGGCCAACCCCTGCGCACCCATCGCCAATCAGTTCGGCGGCACCATGAGCTACCAGTACCGGAAAGGCGCCGGTTACTACTGCGGCAGCAAGGAGAGTGTCGGCTACGCCACCTTGCAAAATCCGAGCACGTCCTACAGCGGCTACTTGAACGCCGATTACCGCATCAACGATACGACGCAAGTCTACGGCACCCTGTTGTATTCCTTCGTCAAGAGCAAGACTTACGCCGGACCGAGCTACACCTGGTGGGGCGCCAACACCGGCAACTATTTCGTCAACGCCAATACCGGCAGCTTTGATCTCGTGCAGCAGACCTTCGCGCCCGAGGAAATGGGCGGGCTGGATGTCAGCGCGGAGCGTTTGTGGTCGCGGGCCTACAGCTTTAGCGGAGGTGTGCGCGGCACCGTGGGCCAGTCCGACTGGGCCTACGACGCCTATTTCGCGCGCTCGCAGTACAACCTTTCCAGCCAGCAACGCCGCACCCTGGGCGCCAAGGTCGATGCCTTTTTCGAGAGCCAATTCCTCGGCCCGAACCTTGGCACGTACTATGGCTATCCGGTGTATGCACCTGACTACAGCAAGTTCTACCAGGGCGTCACGCCGGCGCAGTACCAGAGCTTCACCGGGGTGATCAATACCCAATCCGAAACCTACACCCAGAACCTCAATCTGCAGGTGACCAACACCAACCTGTTCGATCTGCCGGCGGGGCCGGTGGGCGTGGCGGGCGTGCTGCAGGCAGGCAATTCATCGTGGAGCCTGCCAGCCGATCCACGTTTGGTGGCTGGTGACTTCTGGGGCATCACGGGCTCCTCGGGTGCGGGCAAGCGCGACAACTACGCCGCCGCGCTGGAGTTCAAGGTGCCGATCTTCAGCATGCTCACCGCCGACCTGTCCGGCCGCTACGATCATTACAAGAATATCAATGGCGGCGCGGACAGCAAGGCCACCTACAAGGTGGGCCTCGAGTTCCGGCCGATCGAATCGTTGCTGTTCCGCGGCAACTTCGCCACGGCGTTCCGCGCGCCAGATCTCGGCTACGCATTCATCGGCCCCAGCGGCTTTTACAGCACCACCACCGACTACTATCGCTGCGCGGTGCTCGAACCAGGTGTCCCGATCGACCAGTGCACCTATACGGGCGTGCAGTACAAAGGCACGCAGTTGGGCAATCCGGACCTCAAGTCGATCACCGCCAAGTCCTATGGTTTTGGCGTGGTGTGGTCGCCAACCAGCAAGCTCGATTTCAAAGCTGATTACTACAACATCAAGATCGACAATGAAGTCAGTTACCAGAGCGTGGACCAGTTGATGAAAGACGACTCGGCCTGCCTGCTGGGCCAGCTTGATATCAACTCGCCCACCTGCCAGGCGGCTATTTCGCAGGTGCAGCGCGCGCCGGCGACCGGTCCGTTGCCGTACAACCTGCTGGGCATCACGGTGAAGCCGATCAATGTCTCCAAGGAGATGGTCGCCGGCATCGTGGCCTCGGCCAATTACCGCTGGGACGCGGGGCGCTGGGGTGATTTCGGCCTGGGGGCGCAATACAACGTGACGCTCAAGCACACCTACCAGCAGTATGCGGGCGACCCGGATATCGATCTGCTGCGCAACCCCTATTACTCCAGCGAGTACAAGTCGATCTTCAGCAGCAATCTGACCTGGGATATCGGCAACTGGACCAGCACGCTCTACGGCATCCGTTATGGGGCAACGCCCAACTACACCGCCCAGGTCAACACCACGGGGTACGCGGCCAAGGGTGCCGGCACGGTCGCACCGTGGATTCTTTACAACGGCAGCATTGAGTACCGCATCGGCGAGAACGCACGCGTCGGGTTCATCGTCAACAACATCCGCAACTCGATGCCACCGCGCGACAACACATGGATCGGCTGGCCTTACTACAACGTGTTCAACTACAACGCGTTCGGCCGGGCCTACTGGCTGGAGTTCAACGTGCGCTTCGGCGCCGGCAAGAAGTAATTCCAAGCAACATCGCGATCGTATACAGCCGGCCCGTGGGGGCCGGCTTTTTTGGTGCGCTATGCCAGCGCTCGGCAATGACGAATTCTGAAGGCGCTGGGTCATCACGCGGCAGCCGAGTCGGCGCCGTACTTCGAGGTCGCACCCGCGTTACAGCAGATCAGCCAGCGCCGCACGCAGCGGCGCGAGCTGCGATTCATAGCGGCGCCATGCATCCACACCGCGGCGGTGGATGGGCTCGCGCACTTGCGCGCTGCTGAGCGTGGACACCGGCGCGTTGGCGCCGGTGGACTCGGTGCAGGCGGCATCGAAGGGCAGGCCGCAATGCGCCAGCACGCGACGCATCACGGCCTCGGTGTCGTTGACCAGCACGGCGTAATCGACATCAAGAATCACCCCCGGCATGGCGGCGTGCCAGTGCGCCATCAGCGCGCGATAGCGATGGTAGTGCGCGGCCATGTCATCGAGGCTGTAACTGTAGTTGTGCGCATCGCCGAACAGCGCGCGGTAGTTGGAGAAACACACGTCCAGCGGCGCGCGCACCAAGTGCAGGATCGGCGCGCGCGGCAGCGCCTTGTGGATCAGCCCGGCCAGCATGTAGTTGGACGGCAGCTTGTCGACGTAACGCGGCTGCGCGCCAGCGTGCCACTGCGTTTGCGCGAGATAGCGCTGGCCCAGTTGCGCGTAGTCGATGACATCGAGCCGATCCAGCACGCGCTCGTCCAGCAGACTGACGCCGTGCACATCGGCGCACCAGCGCAACTGGCGCGGAAAATCCGGCAGCTCGCCAGGCACGGCGATGGCTGTGTGCTTGCCCAGCAAGCGCTCCAGCAACGTGGTGCCTGAGCGCGGCAGGCCGAGCACGAAAATCGGTTGCGGCGTAGTGTCGTTGTCGCTGGCCAGCTCGGCAAGAAATGCCGGTGTGCAGTGCTGCTGCAGGCGCGCGAACAGGCGCTGTTCCAGCGTGGCATCGTGCGGATTGCGCGCGGCCATGATGGCGTTGCCGCGCAGCAGCGCCGACCATGCCTCGTCGAAGCGCCCGAGGTCTTCCAGCTCCTTGTAGCGCGCGAACTCGAACGCGGCGTGATCCTCGCTGCCCGGCTCGACGCGCGACAATTGCCGCGCGATGTAATCGAGATGGTGGTGTTGCGCGCTCTGCCGGTGCAGACGCGCCAGCGTGAGCGAGGCGCGGCCGTGCGTGGGGCCTAGTCGCAGGCAATCCTCGATTTCGCGCTCGGCCTCGTGCAGGCGACCGTTGAACTGCAATTGCAGCGCGCGGAAGTAGCGAAACTCGGGATTGTCGAAGCCCAGCGCCCTGGCGCGATCCATCAGCGCCAGCGCTGAAGCGTGCTCGCCCAGCATCTGCCACACGTGCGCCAGACGCGCCAGCGCTGCGCCGTCGCGCGTTCTGGCGATGGCCGGATGCTGCATGCATTGCCGCGTGGCCACGGTTTCGCCGACGCGAAACAGGCACATGGCCACGGTGGCGACCATCTCCGCATCGTCCGGCAGCGCCTGCGCCGCTGCGACCGCCTCGGCGCAACCCTGCCGCAACTGGCCCCGCCCCAGCGCCACGCTGGACAGCAGCATGCGTGCCTGCGCGTTGCGCGGTTCGCGTTCGAGCAGCGCCTGCAGATTGCTGGCCGCAGCGTCGAGATGACCATCGGCGATGTGTTGCTGGGCGCGCAGCCACAGACGTTGGGTATGCATGAAGGTGCCGGAGTCAGGCCAGGTTGGGATTGTGCCGGAAGCGCTGGCTACAATGCGCCGCATTGCCCGCGGCAGCCGTGGGTGAAGGATCTTGCATGCGCCCACTGATGATCGTGTCGACTGGCACGCCGCCGCCTGAAATTCGCGCGCGCCACGGCGACTACGCCGACTGGTTTCTGCACGCCCTGCGCTGGCCGCGTGCGCAAGCGCGGGTGGTGCAGGTCGATCGTGATGAGCCATTGCCAGCGCCACGCGATATCGCCGGCGCGGTGATCACCGGCTCGGCGGCCATGGTCAGCGCACGCAGCGACTGGAGCGAGCGCACCGCAGGCTGGCTGCGTGCGGCCGTGGACGCGGACCTGCCGCTGTTCGGCGTGTGTTATGGCCATCACCTGCTGGCGCACGCGCTGGGCGGGCGCGTGGACTACCACCCCCAGGGCCGCGAGATCGGCACGCAAACGATCGAACTGCTGGCGGCGGACGCCGCGCTGCGCGCGCTGGCGCCCCTGCCCGCGCATTTCCCCGCGCACACCACGCACCGGCAATCGGTGCTGGAGGCACCGCGCACCGCGCGCGTACTGGCGCGCTCGGCGCACGATGCGCACCACATCCTGGCCTACGGCGCACGTGCGTTCAGCACGCAATTCCATCCCGAGTTCAGCACCGCGGTGATGCGCGCGTTGATCATGCGCCGTGCCGCGGATTTGCGCGCCGAGGGTTACGACCTCGATGCGTTGCTGCATGAGGTGCGCCCCACACCGTGGGCGCGACGCCTGCTGCGCGGCTTCGGACGCTTGTGCCGCACCGAGATTGCGGCCATGGCGCGCCAGGCCGCTTGACGACCTGCGTACATCGACCCGGCTCCAGCGCGCGGACGCGCCGGGGGCCGGTGCTAGCATCCCTCCGCCGCAGCGAGCGGCATCATCGAGTGTGTCTGCACATGCGCAAAGTTACCGCCTCGCAAGGCATCCAGTGGATCGCCACGGCGCTGCGCCTGTTCGGCCGTCACTTCACGGTGTTTTTCATGCTGGGCCTGCTGCTGGTGCTGATCTCGCAGATCCCCTACCTGGGCACCATCGTGATCCTGCTGCTGGGTCCCGCGCTGCTGGCCGGCATCGTCTATGCCGCGGCGCAGGCGGCGCAAGGCACGCGCCCCGGCCCTGGCATGCTGTTCAAGGGCTTCGATGGCAGCCATCGCCTGCCCAGCCTGGTGGCGTTGTGCCTGCCACAATTCGGCTTGTTGTTTCTGGTCGCAATCGCATTTTCCAGCATCGTGCTGGGCACGCACGGTGATAACCCGGCCAAACTGCAGGCGCTGCAATCCGATCCGACCGCCATGCTTGCGCTGCTGCGCGCGCACGCACTGCCGCTGCTGGTGATCGTGCTCGCCGGCGCACTGTTGAATACCGCCCTGACATTTTTCGCGGTGCCGCAAGTGATCCTGCGCCAGCAAGGCGGTTTTGCCGCCATGGGCCAGAGCCTGCGCGCGGTGTGGCACAACCTCGGCGCCCTCGCGCTGATGCTGCTGGGGCTGATCGCGCTGGCGCTGGCGATCAGCGTGTTGCTGACCGCGCTGGTCGCCGCAGGTGCCGCGCTGGGCGGCTGGTGGCGCCTGGCGTTGCTGGTGTTGTTCATGGCGCTCAGCTACAGCTACTTCGCTGTGCTCATGTACGTGGCCTGGCGCGATGTGTTCGCGGAGGCCACGCCGCCACCGCCCAGCGCCACCGGCATGGTGCACGCCGAGATGTAACCGATTTCAGCGCAAACTGCGCCGCAGGCGCGCGCGCGCCTGCGGGCGCAGCGCCAGCCCGGCCAGCAGGCCGCAGGCGAAGCCGGCCAGATGCGCCCACCAGGCGATGGCGCCGAAGCTGGGTCCGAGACGGCTGAACACGACTTGCAGCAGCACCCACAATCCGATCAGCAGCGCCGCGGGCACGCGCAGAAATTCCAGGTACGCGCCCAGCGGCAGCACCACGCCCAGATGCGCGCGCGGAAACAGCACGAGGTAAGCGCCGACGATCGTGGACACCGCGCCGCTGGCGCCGATGATCGGCATCACCGCCTGCGGCAGGCTGAGCGCGCCGGCGAAGTTGGCCAGCATGCCGCCGATCAGGAACAGCAGCAGCAGGCGCAGCGAGCCGATGGCGCGCTCCACCGGCAAGCCGAAAATCAGCAGAAACGCCATGTTGCCGACCAGATGCGGCACATCGGCGTGCATGAACAGCGCGGTCAACAAATGCAGCGCGGCATTGCCCTGCACCCGCCACCACGGACCCGGTGGCGGCTGCAGCAGGGTTCGCGGAATACTGCCCCAATCCAGCAGCAGCGCCAGCCGCTGCCCGGGCGCTTGCAGGGTCAGCGCCGCGTACACCAGCACGCAGATCAGCGTCAACAGCAGCGTGGCCCAGCGCGGCCCCAGCCGTCGGTGCCGCGATTCGAGGCGGATCAGCATGACGCGCGTGGCTCCTGATCAGTCTGCAAAACCGGGCCTCGAGTGGCAGTATGCATGTGAGCGCGCACATCCATGTGCCGGACGAATTTGCCAAGCCTGTGTCACTGGCCAGCCCCCGCGGCTTCGCGCTGATGCTCCGCTGCCGCGGCGGCATCCACGCCGGAATCGCCATGGCCGGGCGCGCGCCGCGTCCAGAAATCACGCGTGCGCGGCGTCCACGGTGGGGTTACACGCGGCTTGAACGGCGGCGGCGGTTTCACCTCGAACGCCGAGGTGCTGAGCGCATCGCCCAGTTGCACGCGCAGCGTGTACTTGCCGGGCATCAGGCGCAGTGGTTGACCGAGTTCGAGCGCCTGGCGCACGGGCATGGCCGACCAGTTGGCCGTGGCCGGGGCGAGGTGTTCGCGCGCCAGCCGCGCATTTTCCGCCGCCAGCGCGAGCTTGCCGTCCATCAACAGATTCCACCGCCACAGGTTCATGCCGTGCACGGCCGGCGCGCTCCAGTGCTGGATCGGCAATCCGGCATCGTCGAGCACGGTGAACGTGGCGCTGCCGGCGCTGCGCGCCCAGAAGCTGCCGCTCAGTTGTGGTTCGTCGCGACGCTCGTCGAACCACGGCGAGCCGCGCCGCCACCAGTCGCGCCCGGCCTTGATGTCGGCGACCGCGAACAGGTGCAGCGGCTGCGCCATCAGGCTCGCGGTGAGATCCTCGATCGGCAGCACGTCGAGCGTCCACACGCTGCGCCCGTGGGTACCAGCGATGAGCACGCGATCGCGCGGCTGGATGGCCAGATCGTGCACCGGCACCGTGGGCAGGTTGGCCTGCAGCGATTGCCAGTGCGCGCCGCGATCCAGTGACACGTATACGCCGCGATCGGTGCCCACGTACAGCACATCGGCGTTGTGCGGATCTTCGCGCACCACGTGGATCGCCTCGGCGGGCAGGCCGCGCGCGATATCGGTCCAGCGCGCGCCGTCATCGTCGGTGCGATACAGGTAGGCCTTGCTGTCGTCGTCGCGGTAGCCGTTGAGCGCCACGTAGGCGCGCCGCACGTCGAAGTGCGAAGGCTCCACGCGGCTGACCCAGCGCCGGGGCAATTGCGCATCGACCTCGCGCCAGTGCACGCCGCCGTCGTTGCTGGTCCACACCTTACCGGTATCGGTGCCCACCCACAGCACACCGAAGCGCAATGGGGACTCGGCCAGCGTGGTGATGGTGCCGTAGGGGACGTTGCCGTGTTTTGTCGTGGGCGCGAGATCCGGCCCCAGCGCCTGCCAGTGTGTGCCGCGATCCAACGAGCGATACAGAAAGTTGGCGCCGAAATACAGCACATCCGGCTGCTGTGGTGACAGCTCGATCGGCGTGGTCCAGTTGAAGCGCAGCGGCGGCGCATCCAGCGGCGCGCGCGGGCGCACCTCGTGCACGCCGTGCGGCCCGCTGCGCTGGTACCAGCCGAACTGGTAGCCGGAATACACCACGCCGTTGTCGCGCGGATCGGGCTGTACATCCATGCCATCGCCGCCGTTGATGGCTTTCCAGCCGTCGCCGTCGGGATTGTTTGGATCGGCCGTGGACGGACCCATCATCACGCCATTGTCCTGCAGGCCACCGTAGACGTTGAACGGTTTGGCGAAGTCATAGCTGACCGAATAAAACTGTCCCACGGCCTGCGCGTTGAGCGCCTGCCAGTGCCTGCCGCCGTCGTACGTGATGTAGGGACCGCCGTCGGTGGCCGCCAGCATGCGCCGCGGAAACGCCGGGTCGATCAGCAGGTCGTGGTAGTCCACGTGCATGTTCGGCGCGTTGAGCCCGGCCCAGGTCTTGCCGCCATCGTCGGAGACGATCATCGGCATGCCCTGCACATACACACGCTGCGCATCATCGGGCGCGACGCGGACCTGGCCGAAGTAGTAACCGTAGGTGTAATACACCTCGCGCAGCGGCTTTTCGTTGGTGCGTGCCCAGTGCGCGCCGGCATCGTTGGAACGGTACACCTCCAGGCCGATGTGGTCCGTATCGAACAGGTCGGCTTCGGCCTCTTTCAGCCGCGCGCGCAGTTGCTCCATGCTGAGCTTGCCGGCGCGGATCATGGCGCTGAGTTTTTCGGCAGTCAGATCGGTGGGCAGATCGTTGGCGCGGATGAAGGCCTCGATGGCATCCGGCGACTGGCGCAGGAACTCGGCCTTGCTCATGCTGGCGAGGCGCGCCGGGGACAGCGGCGCGTCACCCAGCGCGCGCTGATCTGGCGGCAGCGTACCCCAGTCATCCACGCTGGCGTAAACGATGTCCGGGTTGCTGGCGGCGATGGCGATGCCGATGCGACCAACCTCGCTACCCGTGGGGAAGCCCCGCGTCAGTTGCGTCCAATGATCGCCGCCGTCGCTGCTTTTCCACAGGCCCGAGCCGGGGCCGTTGCCGCGAAAATTCCAGGTGCTGCGCTGGCGGTCCCACAGCGCGGCGTAGAGCACGTCGGGATCGCGCGGGTCCATGGCCAGATCGATGGCCCCGGTCCACGGCGTGCTGCCGGCCAGCACGCGTTGCCAGGTCTTGCCGCCATCGCGCGTGCGGTACACGCCGCGCTCGCCGCCCGTGGAATAGAGCTTGCCCAGCGCGGCCACGTACACCGTGTCGCTGTCCTTGGGATCGATCACGATGCGCGCGATGCGGTCGGAGCTGGCCAGCCCCGCGGCGCGAAAGGTCTTGCCGCCATCGTCGGAGCGAAACACGCCCATGCCGCCGAACGACGAGCGCGAGGAGTTGGCCTCGCCGGTGCCTATCCACAAGGTTTGCGGATGCTCGTGATCGACCGCGATCGCGCCGATCACTTCGGTCGGCAAGCCGGCGCCGATGGGCGTGAAGTGTTGGCCATTGTCGGTGGTTTTCCACACCCCGCCGGTGGCATACGCCACGTAGAACGTATACGGCTGACCAGGCATGCCGGCCAGCGCCACCACGCGCCCACCCTGCGCCACCGGGCCGATGCTGTTCCAGTGCATGGCGCGGAACAGCGAGTCCTGCGCCATGTGTTCGTGCTGCTGCCAGGCGGCTTCGCGCTGCACGGTATCCGGCGGCGACGCACCCGCCTGGCGCGCCAGCGCTGGCGCCGTGACCAAACCCAAGGCTGCGAGCAAAAATACTGCGGATGCGCTGTGCATGAGATTCCCCCGATGGACCCGTGCATCAGCCTAGCAGCGCCGCGACGTCGCAAGGTTTGCGATCGGCAAAAGCCTAAACTGCGCACTGGCGGCGGCAGTGAGCGCGGAGATGGCAATGAATCCTGGTCTGTGGATAAGCGTGCTGCTGGCGCTATTGGCGCTGGGTCTGCTGCTGGCGCTGCTGCTGAGCCGGCGCGCGCGCCGCGATCCCGCGGGTGAAGCGCGCTGGAACGAGCAGCGCGAGACGCTGGCACGGCTCGAGGCCGCGCTGCGAGAAGAATTGCGCACGGCGCGGCGCGAGCAGTCCGAGGCGCTGGCGCGCGCGCAGGCGCAGCAGCAGGAACAGGGCGTTGCACTGGCGCAGCAGCAGCATCTGCGTCTGGAATCCTTCGCCACGCGGCTGGGGCAAATGGATGAGCGCCTGCAGCGCAGTCAGACCACGCTGCGCGAGACGCTCGGCGAGGAGGCGCGCAATTCGCGTGCCGAGCAAGCTGTCGCGCAGCAGCAGCTCGGCGCGCGCCTCAGCGTCGAATTGCAAGCCTTGCTGCAATCCGGCGAGCAACGCCTGGGCGAGCTGCGCGCCACGCTGGAGACGCGCCTCAAGGCGCTGCAGGACGACAACAACGCCAAGCTCGAACAGATGCGCGCCACGGTCGATGAAAAATTGCAGGCCACGCTGGAACAGCGCCTGGGCCAGTCCTTCACGCTGGTTTCCGAACGCCTGGAGGCCGTGCAGCGAGGACTCGGCGAGATGCGCGAACTGGCCACCGGCGTGGGCGATCTCAAGCGCGTGCTGGGCAATGTGAAGCGGCGCGGCATCTTCGGTGAAGTGCAACTGGGCGCGCTGCTGGAGGACATGCTTGCAGCCGAGCAGTACGATTCCAACGTGGTCACCGTGCCCGGCAGCAACGACCGCGTCGAGTTCGCCATCCGCATGCCCGGCCAGGGCGCAGGCGAGCATGTCTACCTGCCGATCGACGCGAAGTTTCCGGTGGAGGATTACCAGCGCCTGCTCGACGCGCAGGAAGCCGCCGACGCCGAGGCCGCCCACGCCGCCGGCCGCGCGCTGGAAACCCGCGTGCGCGAGGAAGCCAAGCGCATCCACGGCAAGTACGTATCGCCACCGCACACTACCGATTTCGCCGTGCTCTACCTGCCGACCGAAGGCCTCTATGCTGAAGTCATCCGCCGCCCAGGACTGTTCGAGACGCTGCAACGCGAACATCGCGTCACCGTGGCCGGGCCCACCACGCTCAGCGCGCTGCTCAACAGCCTGCAGATGGGTTTCCGCACCCTGGCCATCGCCAAGCGCAGCAGCGAGGTATGGAAAATCCTGGGCGCGGTCAAGACCGAGTTCGGCAAGTTCAGCGCGGTGCTGGAAACCGTCAGGAAACGGCTGGAACAGGCCAGCGCCGAGATCGACAAGACCGGCGTGCGCAGCCGTGCCATCACGCGCAAATTGCGCGACGTCGAATCACTCGAACCCGGCGACAGCCACGCGCTGCTCGGCATTGATGGCGATAACCTTGATGCGGATGCCGCCGATGCCGAGCAAGCCGGCGATGGGCCCACGGTGATCTGAGCACGCACACGCAGCGCGCGGCATGACGCGGCCATGATGCGCCAGGGTCCATGATCTGGCCGTGGTCATGGACCCTGGTCAGCGCCACGGGCATGGTGGGCAGCACGGCAACACCCGCCGCGCTGGCGCGGTGCAACGCGTGGCCAGCGCCCAAACCTCTTTAGACTCTCGATTCAAGCCAGTGGAGCAAGCCCATGCATGGCAACGACGAACACAACGGCGTCACCCGCGCCCACGCCGAGGAAGCCGTGCGCACCTTGCTGCGCTGGGCCGGCGAGGATCCCACGCGCGAAGGCCTGATCGAAACTCCCAAGCGCGTGGTCAAGGCCTATGGCGACTGGTTCTCGGGTTACGCCGAAGACCCCAAGGCTTATCTGGAGCGTACTTTTGAGGAAGTCGCCGGCTACGACGAGCTGATCGTGCTGCGCGACATCGCCTTCGAGAGCCACTGCGAACACCACATGGCGCCGATCATCGGGCGTGCCCACGTGGGCTATCTGCCCAACGGGCGCGTGGTGGGCATCTCCAAGCTGGCGCGCGTGGTCGATGCCTACGCACGGCGCTTCCAGGTGCAGGAGAAACTCACCGCCGAAATTGCCGATTGCATCGAGTCGGTGCTGACGCCGCGCGGCGTGGCCGTGGTGGTCGATGCGCAGCACCAGTGCATGACCACGCGCGGCGTGCGCAAGCGCGGCGTGTCGATGGTCACCAGCACCATGCGCGGCGCGTTTCGCGACAACCCGAGCACGCGCCTGGAGTTCCTGCGCTTCGTCGATATCGATGGCAGCAAGCGCGGCGCGTGAGTCGCGCGCACGGCGCGCACGGCATCGCGATGTCAAAATTTCGTTTGTTTTCAAGCACGCGCGCGGGGCGCTATAGTGATTGACTTGTGGCCCCCGCGAGCCAAGCGCGGGAAGGCCTTTTTCATGTCCAGAGAGGTTTCCCATGCGTCGCTATGCCTTGCCGCTGCTGATCGCGGCTATCTTGCTTGCCGCTGGCTGCAGCGGCTCCTCGTCCACGCCCACGGTCGCAGCCGCGCCCACGGCGGTCAGCGGCACGGTGAGCATGCTCGGTACCACCGCGCTGGATGGCCAGGGCGATCTCAAGCTCGAACTGGTGGATGTCAGCAAACAACCCAACGTGGTGGTCACCAGCAAGTCGCAGACCGTCACCGCGCTGCCCGTTGATTTCAGCCTGCCGTTCGCGGCCGGTGCGATCAATGGCAGCGATCTGTACGTGCTCAGCGCCAGCATGAGCGATACGCAGCGCAAGTACGTCACCCCGATTCAGTACCCGGTGCTGACACGTGGCAACGCCGCACAGATCAGCGTGCAACTGAAGCCGCTGCCGACAGCCGGCGAGCAGGCGCTGGCCGGCTACGAGGCGCTCAAGGCACGCATCGGCGGGCTCAAGTACACGCAAGGCGATCAGAGCAAAGTCGGCATGTCGCGCGGCTGGCAGGTGTTCCGCGACACGGGTGGCAAGGTGGTGTTCGTGCGCGAACTCGAGGACGCCGGCAACAAGGGCTTCACCAGTACCGAAATCGCCTACCGCAACGACAAGCCATGGGTCGTGGTGCAATCGCGCAGCGCCGCGCGCGGGCAGAAACCCAATCTGGTCGAGCGCGCCGGCTGGGATGCCGAGGGCGCCCTGGTATTGCACGAGCGCAGCGCAAACGGCACGACGACCCGGCTCGATGGGTCCGACGCGCGAGGCCTGTATGCAGACGCCGAGTCGATGCTGAAGCGGGCCGGCGGCAGAAAGTAAGCACAGTCAATCGGCGCACCACGAAAAGCCGTCCTCGCGGACGGCTTTTCGTGGGCCGTGGGCCGGCGCGCACCGCCGCCGGCCGGGTTGAACTCAAAACGTCATGCTCACGCCCAGATCGATGCTGTTGAGCTTCTGGCTGCTGTTGGAAAACATGCCGGTGTAGCTGGCAAAGCCAGTCAGGCTGGACGAGAAGTGCGCGCTCAGCCCCAGGCTGGCGTTGACCCAGTTCTTGCCCGGGATGAAGCCAGGCAGGGCAAAGGTGCCGGGCATGGTGGTCAGGCCCGCGCTCACCAGCCGCGTCTGTGCATCCGAATCGTGCTCGTAGGACACGCGCGCGAACGGTTGCAGCGGCACACCGCCCAACGCGGTGCGGCCGGTCAGTTGCCAGCCCAACTCCGCCGTGGCGGACTTGAGCACCTGCTTGCCGAACCACATCGCGCTGGCATCGCCGCTGCTCTCGTTGAATTGACCGACGCTGATGCGCTGATAACCCAGTTGCGCGAACGGCCCGGTGCGCATATTGCCCCAATCAAACCAGTAGCCACCTTCCAACGTGCCCGCCAGCTGCGAACCGCTGGTCTTGGCGTTTTCCACGCGCAGCGCCGGACCCAGCGGGATGTAGCGCGTGATGTTGGTATACGACAACTGGCCGACGCTGGCGTCGCCGCTCAGGTAGGCCGCGCCGAAACGCGCGTTGGCAAAACCGCTGAACAACAGATCCTGGGTCTTGAAATTGACCGCGCCGACGCCGCCGGTGTTGAGCTGGGCCGCGCCGATGGCCATGCCCACGGAGAAGTTCCGGTTGGCCGCGGCGTTGGCGCCGATGGTCAGCACATTGTTGTTGCTGGTGCTGCGCGCGGTGTTGGCGGTGGCGTCGTAGGTCTGGTGGCCGTAATCGAAATTGGCGAAGAAATGCACGCCCTTGCGCGCCTCGCCGAGGCTGTCGACCAGCATTTCATCGCGCAGCGCGCGCTGGTGCGCGGCGTAGGCTGCCAGCGGCGCCTGCGGCAGCAGCGACATCTGCGCCGGCGCATTGATGATCGACTCGACGTACTGCCCCAGCAGTGCGTAGCCGGCGGTGGTCGGATGCACGCCATCGGCGAACAGATACGTGTTCTGCGTGCCCGGCGCGTAGGTGTAGGGCGCGCCGGAGCCAGCCGGGCCGCACTGCACGGCGCTGGCGGTGATGCCGCAGGCCGGCGTGGTGACGTTGGTGAAGCCATACAGCGCCGGGTTGGCCAGCAGCTCGTTGAGCACGCCGTACACGTTCACCGGGATGATGTTGACGCCCGGATTGACTTGTTGGATGGCCTGATCGAGCGTGTTGTTGAAAGTCAGTGTCAGCCCGGTCAGCGCCTGCTGCGCCGCCGGCCCTTGCGCCGCCGCCGAGGGCGTGGCGCCGATATTGGGCAGGTTGAACACCAGGATGTATTGCGCGCCAGCGCTCTTCAGCGTGGCCAGCATGCCACCTTCGGTTTGCGCCGCGGCGATGATGTTGAGCTGCGCCTGCTGCGCGGTTTGTCCGCCGATACCGGCGACGTAGGCGTTGTAGAAAATGTCGTTGGCGCCACCCCACACCGAATACAGTGCGGTGGGATCGGCCTTGCCGCCGCTGGCGGTGAGGTATTGCTGCAACTGCGCGGTCAGCAGCGGCACCGTGCTCGGCGTGCCGGGTGAGTTGTTGAGAAGGCCGGCACCACCCCAGGCAAAGTCGGTGCCCCCCAGCAGCGAAGGCGTCAAGCCGTAGCCGTAGTACTTGGCCACATCCTGCAGGGTGACCTGACCGGGATTGGTGGTGAAGCTGTTCTGTACGGTGCCGCCCGACATCGCCAGTGACAGGTTGCCATCGTCGCTGAGGCTATCGCCGAACACGAAGATCTTGCTGAAGGGAGAGGCCTGTGCGGCGCCGGCGCTGAGGGCCAGGGCGAGGCCGACGGCTGCGGCCAGATTGCGGGTACGAAGCATGCGGGGCTCCTTGTGCGTGGGATGTTCTGTCGGCGCGTCGGTCGCAGCCGGGGCGCCACGGTACTGCAATCCGTACGCTTGCGCATGCTGCGCCGCGGGCGGGCGCCACCGGATTCAGTCGGCAGATGCCAGCAGACTGTGGCCGGTCATGGCTGTCGGCTGCGGCAGACGCAGCAGCGCCAGCACGGTGGGCGCCAGATCGCACAACGCGCCGTGGCGCAGCATGTAGCGCTGCGCGCCGACGTAAACCAGCGGCACCGGGCCGACGGTGTGCTGGGTATGCGGCTGGCCGTGCGCATCGCGCATTTGTTCGAGGTTGCCGTGATCGGCGCTGATCAGCAGCGCGCCGTGGGCTTGCTCGATGGCCGGAACGATGCGCCCCAACGCCGCGTCGACAGCCTCGGCGGCGCATATCGCGGCGTCCAGCTTGCCGCTGTGCCCGACCATGTCACCGTTGGCGATGTTGCACACGATGAAATCGAACTGCCCGCCGACGATCGCCTGTAGCAGTTTATCGGTCAGTTCCGGCAGGCTCATTTCCGGCTGCAAGTCATACGTGGCCACCTTGGGGCTGGGCACCAGAATGCGCGACTCGCCGGGGTAGGGCTGCTCGCGGCCGCCGGAAAAGAAAAACGTCACGTGCGCGTATTTTTCCGTCTCGGCGATGCGTAGTTGCGTCAGGCCCTGCCTGGCCAGCGTTTCGCCAAGACCGTCGCGCAAATCGTCCGGCGCATAGGCCACAGAGCTCACCGGCAGATCCTGCGCGTACTCGGTGAGGGTGATGAAGGCCGCGAGCTTTGGCCGCGCGGCGATGGTGAAGCCGCTGAAAGTCGGATCGACGAAGGCACGGCTGATCTGGCGCGCACGGTCGGCGCGGTAGTTCATGAACACCACCGCGTCGCCGTCACCCACGCCCGGCGCGGCGCCGATAACCGTGGGCGCCACGAACTCGTCGTTCTCACCGCGCGCCCAGGCCTGATCGAGCGCGGCCAACGCGCTGTCGGCATGCACGCCCTCGGTGGCGACGATGGCCTGCCAGGCGCGCTGCACGCGCTCCCAGCGCTGGTCGCGATCCATCGCCCAGTAGCGCCCGCCGACGCTGCCGATGCACGCGCCGGGGGTGGCATCGCACAGCGCCTGCAGTTTTTGCAGCGACGGTCGCGCGCTGCGCGGCGGCGTATCGCGACCATCCAGAAACGCGTGCATGACGATGTGCGCCACGCCCTGCGCATGCGCCAGACGCAGCATGGCGAAGAGGTGTTCCTCGTGGCTGTGCACACCGCCCGGGCTGAGCAAGCCGAGCACATGCAGTGTGCCGCTACCGGCCTTGGCCGCGGCGCAAGCCTGCAGCAACGCCGGATTGCGCGCGAAGCTGCCATCGCCGATGGCGCGATCGATGCGCGTCAGATCTTGGTATACCACGCGCCCGGCACCGATGTTCATGTGCCCGACCTCGGAGTTGCCCATCTGCCCCGCAGGCAGGCCCACGGCGAGACCGTGGGTGTCGATCAGCGTGTGCGCATGCTGCGCCAGCAGCGCATCCCAGTGCGGCGTATGCGCCAAGGCGATGGCGTTGTCGGCGCGCTCTTCGCGCGCGCCCCAGCCATCCAGAATCAGCAACAGCACGGGCTTGGGAACTGGACTCATGGCGACGCGCGCGGCAGCAAGTGGAGGCGCGATGCTAGCAGGCGCAAATGCTTTGGGCCGAGCGCTTTTCAATCAGCGCGGTGGCCGTGTTCACGCCTAGTGATGCGCTGCTCGCGATAGCGCAGCGCGCCGGCGCGATCATGGGCATCGCTGACAGACCGCGCAGCGCTTCGGGTTGCGCGGCGGCGGCGGCGGCGGGCGATCAGGCGCATGGCCCGAGCCTCGCGCGCGCATCGCCAAGCCCGCGTGATCGCACGTCCAATGCCCCGCGCCTGCAGCGCGCGCTCACCACGGCAGCTCGGTGCCGTCGTAAGCGTAAAAGTGTCCACCCTGCGCCGGCGTGGCGCGCGCCAGCACCGCGAGCATGCCGGTCACGGCGGCCCGCGGCAACAGCGGCGCGCTGGCGCCGCCCATATCGGTGCGCACCCAGCCGGGATGCATCACCAGCACGGTAATGCCGCGCGGTCCCAGTTCCGCGGCCAGGCGCCGCGCCGCCATGTCCAACGCGGCCTTGCTCATCGCGTAGCTGACCGTGCGAAACGTGCTGGCCTGCGCGATCGAGCCCAACTGCGAGCTGATGCACAGCACCTTGGCCGCGTGCGCATGCTCCAGCAGCGGTGCCAGCGCCTGGGTCAACAGCAGCGGCGCGCTGGCGTTGATGGCGAAGCTGCGCGCCAGATCGTCGCTGCGCACGTTGCCGAAGCGCTCGCCCGACACCAGCACGCCGGCGTTGTTGATCAGCAAGTCCAGATGCCGCAGCGCGCCCAGGCGCGCAGGCAGATCAGCCAGCGCCACGGCATCGTCCACCGCCAGCGCCTGTACCTCGATGCGCCCGGCGTGGCGCGCGGCCAGCGCGTGCAGCTCCTGCGCCTGCTGCGGCGCGCGGCAACACGCGGTCACCTGCCAGCCGGCATCCAGCAACTGGGTGGCGAACTCAAGGCCGAGACCGCGATTGGCGCCGGTGATCAGTGCGCTGCGCATCGGCGTGTCCTCGTGGGTGGATGCGGCCCATGCTAGGCCAGCGGCGGCGGACGCGCGAGCGTGGGCACCGCGCGTACCCCGACTTCCGGCACCCATCCTGTGGCACATGCAGCACGGTAGCGCGCGAGGGCATGGTGTTCACCGGCGCGGCGCAGCGGAAATGCGCGCCGTCATCCGCCCAGCGCCGTCGCGGCCTTGTCAGGAGAGATGCATGCTTCGCCTTCATCGACTGCTCGTCGTCGCCCTGCTGCTGGGCGGAGTCGGTCACGCCCACGCCCAGACCGAACGCGACCACCCCGCCACCGCCGTGGCGCCCGTCCATGCCGTAGTGCCAAGCCTCGCTTACACGCGCTACGTGCTGCCCAATGGCCTGACCCTAGTCGTGCACGAGGACCACAAGGCGCCGGTGGTGGCGGTGAGCGTCTGGTACCACGTCGGCTCCAAGAACGAACCGGCTGCACGCAGCGGTTTCGCGCATCTGTTCGAGCATTTGATGTTCCAGGGCTCCGAGAATCACGACGACGAATACTTCCGTCCGTACGAGTTGGCCGGCGCCACCGACCAGAACGGCACCACCTGGCTGGATCGCACCAATTACTTCCAGACCGTGCCGAGCACCGCGGTGGACATGGCGCTGTGGATGGAATCCGATCGCATGGGTCATCTGCTTGGCGCGATCGGCCAGGCGCAGCTCGACGAGCAGCGCGGCGTGGCGCAAAACGAGAAGCGCCAGGGCGAGAACCAGCCCTATGGCCGCGTGTTCACCGTGCTGCAGGCCAATGCCTTCCCGGCCAACCACCCTTACCACCACACCACCATCGGCTCGATGACCGATCTCAACGCCGCCACGCTGGACGACGTCAAGAACTGGTTTCGCGAGTACTACGGCGCGGCCAACGCCACCGTGGTGCTGGCTGGCGACATCACTCCCGAGCAGGCGCGCGAAAAAGTGCTGCGCTATTTCGGCGACATCAATCCTGGCCCGGGCCTGAGCCGGCCGCAGCCGTGGACGGCGGCGCGCACGGCGTCCACACGCGCGGTGTTTCCCGACAAGGTGCCGCAGACGCGCATCTACCGCGAATGGAACGCGCCCGGTCTGACCGACGCCGACGCCACGCAGCTCGACCTTGCGACCACCGTGCTGGGCAGCGGCAAGACCTCGCGCCTATATCAGCGGCTGGTGTACCAGGACCAGCTCGTCGACAGCGTGAGCATGTCGGTGATGCCGTTCGAACTGGCCTCGATGGTCATGCTGCAAGCCAGCGTGCGCAAGGGTGCCGACCCGGCCAAGGTCGAGGCCGCGCTGGATGACGAGCTGCGCAAATTTCTCGCCACTGGCCCCGATGCCGACGAACTGGCGCGTGCACGCACCGGGGCGCGTGCCGATTTCATCCGCGGCATCGAGAAAGTCGGCGGCTTCGGCGGCAAGGCCACGGTGCTGGCCGAGGGTCAGGTGTACCGCAACAACCCGGTGGCCTACGTCGAGGATTTCGCGGTGATGCACGCGGCCACGTCGCAGAGCGTGCGCTCCGCGGCACAACGCTGGTTGGGGCAGGGCGATTTCACCCTGGTGGTTGCGTCGGGCAGTGACGCCGCCGCCAGCGATGCCGCTTACGCGCGACTGCAAACAGGCCTGTCGGCAACGGCCGGCGCGCCGGCGCCCAAGGCCGATGCCGCGGCGCACTGGAGCGTCGTGGCCAGCAGCGTCGCACGCAAGTCCGGCGTTCCTGGAGTCGCGCGCTTCCCCGATCTGGACTTCCCTGCCTTGCAGCGCGCCACGCTCAGCAACGGCATTCCTGTCGTGCTGGCCGCGCGCCACGCAGTACCCGTGGTCAATGTCGAGCTGATGTTTCGCGGCGGCTACGCCAGCGATCCGGCCGCGGCCAAGCCTGGCCGCGCCAGCTTCACCATGGCCATGCTCGACGAGGGCACCGCCACGCTGGATTCAATCGCCATCGCGCGGCGCCTCGAACAACTGGGCGCGGAGCTCGGCACCGGCGCCAGCCTGGATGGCTCCACGGCTTATCTGTCGGCGCTGAAGGACCAGTTGCAGCCCGCGCTGGCGCTACTGGCCGAGGTGGTGCAGCAGCCTGCTTTCCGCGCTGCCGACATCGAGCGCGTGCGCCAGCAGTGGCTGGCTGGCATCGCGCAAGAAAAGGCGCAGCCGACCGGACTGGCGTTGCGCATCTTGCCGCCGCTGCTGTACGGCGCCGGACATGCGTACGCGATCCCGTTCAGTGGCACCGGCAGCGAGGCCGCGGTGAAGGCGCTCAGCGCCGCGGACTTGCGCGCGTATCACGCCGCCGTGGTGCGCCCGGACAACGCGCAGATTCTGATCGCCGGCGACACCACGCTGGCCGAGATCCTGCCGCAGCTCGAGGCGGCGTTCGGCCGCTGGCAGGCGCCGGCCACGCCGCGCCTGCAGGTCAGCGTGCCCGAGGTACCCGCCGCGCCGCGCGTGCGCGTGCTGCTAATGGATCGCCCCGGCGCGCCGCAGTCGCTGATCCTCGCCGGCCTGCTGGCGCCGCCCACCGCCAGCCCCGACTATCTGGCGATTCGCGCCATGAACGAGGTGTTCGGCGGCAGCTTCACCTCGCGTTTGAACATGAACCTGCGCGAGGACAAGCACTGGGCCTACGGCGCCGGAACGCTATTGCGCGACGCGCAAGGCCAGCGTCCGTTCCTGGCCTACGCGCCGGTGCAGACCGACAAGACCGCCGAATCGGTGGCCGAGATCCTGCGCGAGTCGCAGGCGCTGATCGGCGCGCAGCCGCCCAGCCGCGAGGAAATCGCCAAGGTCAAGCAAAGTGAAGTGCGCAAGCTGCCCGGCACCTACGAAAGCGCGCGCGCGGTGCTGGCCGCGGTCGAGGGCATCGTGCAATACGGGCGCCCCGATGACTACGTGCAACAACTGCGCACGCGCATCGAGGCGCTCGACGATGCGCAGGTGCAGGCCGCCGCGCGCGCGGTGGTGCGACCGGCGCACTACACCTGGGTCGTGGTCGGTGATCTGGGCAAGATCGAGCAGCCGATCCGCGCATTGAACCTCGGCGAGGTGCGGGTGATCGACAGCGAAGGCGCGATCCTGCGCTGAACGTTGTGTCGCCGCGCATGTCGCGGTGCCGGTGCAGTCGCTATGCTTGTCGGGCGGAGCTTTCCGCCCGAATTTTTGCACGCCTGTTCGGGCCCGCGCGGCCATACCACGGCTGCGTCATGCCCGCGCCGTATCCCGCCCCTGCCCGGAAACCGTCATGCGCGCCATACCCCTGCTGTCCCTCGCCGCGACCCTCGCCGCCACACTGTTGCTGGCCGGCTGCGCCAGCTTCAACGTGCACCTCACACCCGCCGCTCACGGCGTGGTCGCCGCCTACGTCGACAGCGTCGCCGGCTGCACGCAGGTGGGCACGGCGACGGTGTCGGTCACCAACCACGTCGGTCCCTTCGCGCGCGACAATCTCACCGTGCGTGACGAGCTGGAAGTGCTGGCGCGCAACGCCGGCGCCGGCCTCGGCGCGAATACCGTCAAGCCGCTGGGGCCGCCGGTCAACGGCCAGCAGCCGTGGGGCGCTTACCGCTGCTCCGGCAAGCTGCCGCGCGATGTGGGCGCGGGTGCACCCGCTGCCGTGCCCGCAACACCCGCGGCCCAATCCGCGCCGCTGCCGCCGACCGGCCCCGCGCAAACCGCGCCGCTGCGCGCCGAGCCGCTGCAGATCGAAACCGTGCCCGCACAGCCGGCCAACCCGGCCACGCCCGCCACCGCGCCCTGGCCTGCCGCGGGCAGCAGCGTGGGCGCACCAGCGCAGGACCGGTAGCCGGGTTGGGCATCGTCATGCCCGCGTCGGCAGGCATCCAGCGCCGTGCACGACAAGGCCACTGAATCCCCGGCTCGCGCTGCGCGCGCCCGGGGATGACGAGGACATTGTGACGTCGCGCAACGCTTTGTCCCGAGTCCCGAGTCCCCGCTCAGTTCAGGCATCGAGATCCGGAATCAGCTTGTTTTCCAGATAGCCGATCATGTCCTTGAGCCGCAGCTTGCGCTTTTTCATGCGTGCCAGCGCGAACTGGTCGGCGTGCGGATCGGCCTGCAGGCGCGCGATCAGCACATCGATGTCGCGATGCTCGGTGCGCAGCGCAATCAGTTCGCGGGCGATGGCGGAAGGATCGTCGTAGTGCATGGTATCGGGTCTTCGCCGCAGTGTAGCGCCGCGGCGAGGCGCTAGAATGCACGGCCTTTCGCTGTGGCCAGCCGCGCCCTCGCATGTCCAACGATCCCCGCAAACGCGAGCATGAGAGCCAGCGTCTGGCCAAGCGCCTGCGCCATCAAGTCGGCCAGGCGATCGCTGATTTCAACATGATCGAGGACGGCGACCGGGTGATGGTATGCCTGTCCGGAGGCAAGGATTCACACACGCTGCTGGATGTGCTGCTGTCGCTGCAGGCGCGCGCGCCGGTCACGTTCGAGCTGGTCGCGGTGAGCCTGGACCAGAAGCAGCCGGGCTTTCCCGCGCACGTGCTGCCCGATTACCTGGCCGCGCGCGGCGTGCCGTTCACTGTGCTGGAGCAGGACACCTACAGCGTGGTCAAGCGCGTGGTGCCCGCGGGCAAGACGCTGTGCAGCCTGTGCTCGCGCCTGCGCCGCGGCGCGATTTACCAACACGCCAGCGCGGCGGGCTTCAACAAGATCGCGCTGGGGCACCATCGCGACGACATCATCGCCACGTTTTTCCTGAACCTGTTTTTTCAGGGCAACCTCAAGGCCATGCCACCCAAGCTGCGCTCGGACGACGGCCAGCACATCGTGATCCGGCCGCTAGCCTACGTCGCCGAGGCCGAGATCGCCGAGTACGCCGCACTGCGCGCGTTCCCGATCATCCCGTGCAGCCTGTGCGGTTCGCAGGAGAACCTGCAGCGCAAGCAGGTGCGCGCGTTGATGGACACCTGGGAGCGCGAATATCCGGGGCGTCTGGAGACGATCTTCCGCGCGCTGGGCAATGTCGTACCCTCGCAGCTGGCCGATCACAATTTGTTCGACTTCGCTGCGCTGGGCGCGCGCGGCAACACGCCTGCGCCCGACGCCCACGCCTGGCTGGCCGGCGTGCCCTACGAGCTGGCCGAAGCCTCGGCCTGAGCGCGCCGCATCGCGCAGCCGCTGGCGCGGCTGCATTTCCCATTCCTTCGGACCCCACGCATGTTGTTTCGCAATCTCAGCCTGTTTCGTTTCTCCCCCGCGGTCGCCGCCACGCTCGGCGAGCTGGAAACCGCGCTGGGCGCGCACCGCCTGCGCCCCTGCGGGCCGCTGGAGCTGGCCACGCATGGTTTCGTGTCACCGCTGGGGCGGCCGCAAGGCGCGCTCACGCGCGCGCTGCAGGGCTGCGTGCTGTTCAGCGCCGGCAACGAGGACAAACTGCTGCCGGCGGCGGTGATCAACGCCGAGCTGGGGCGACGTATCCAGGCGCGCACCGAGGAACTGGGCCGGCCGGTGGGCGGGCGCGAGCGCAAACGCATGAAGCAGGAGCTGTTCGACGAACTGCTGCCACGTGCCTTCGCACGGCCCTCGCAGCTGCCCGGCTATCTCGATCTGGCGCAGGGCTGGGTGGCGCTGGACACCACCAGCCGCAAGGCCGCCGAAACCGCGATCAGCGGCCTGCGCGAGGCGCTGGGCAGTTTTCCGGCGCTACCGCTGGCGGCGGAGCGCGCGCCGCGTCTGCTGATGACCGAATGGCTCACCGCCAAGCGCCCGCCCGAGGGTCTGGAGCTGGGCGACGAATGCGAGCTGCGCGAGGCCAGCGGCAACACCGGCGCCATCGCGCGCTGCCGGCGCCAGGCACTGGATGCCGACGAGATGCAGGAACACCTGCGCGCCGGCAAGCAGGTAGCGCAACTCGGTCTGGTGTTCGATGGCCGCATCGCCTTCGTGCTGGGCGAGGATCTGGTGCTGCGCAAGCTGAAATTCCTCGATGTGATCCAGGAAGAGCTCAATCAGCAGCCGCTGGACTCGGCCGAGGCCGAGCTGGATGCACAATTTACGCTGATGGCACTTGAACTTCGGCGCCTGTTCGACAAACTGGACACATGGTTCGGCTTGCCCCGGCCGCAGGACGCCTGAGCGCCCTGCGCCGGGACGCGGAGATAGCGATGCCGGCAATGCAGCAAGATTGGTTCGAGGTGGCCGCGCCCGGCGGCATGTTGCGCTTGCGCCGCGCGGTGCATCCGCGCGCGCGGCGCCTGCGCCTGAGCGTCGATATCAACGGCGCGCGCCTGACCTGGCCACCGGGCACGCAGCCGGCGCAGGCGCAGGCCTTCGTGCGCCAGCACGCCGCGTGGCTGCGGCAAAAGCTCAGTGAGCTGCACCTCGACGAAATCGTGCCGGCGCTGCGCGTCGGCCATCCGGATCAATTGCACTTGCGCGGCGAAAGCCTGCACCTGCGCTGGCGCGAGGGCCGCTTTCCCGCGCTGGCGCACGGTGCCGGCAGCGTGCAGTTGCAGTTGCCGGCGCACAGCGCGCGTCCACTGGCGCTGGCGCAAGGCCTCTTGCGCGGGTTTCTGGAGGCCGAACTGCGACGCGATGCGGCGCGGGCGTTGCACACGCTGGTGCCGCATCTGGGTTTGGCGCCGAGCGCGCTGCAGGTGCGCCCGCTGAAAAGCCTGTGGGGCAGCCTGGATACGCGCGACCGCATCACCCTCGATCTGGCGCTGGCGCTGGCGCCGCCGGCGGTGGCGCGCTATGTGGTCGCGCACGAACTGGCGCATCTGCGCGTGCGCAACCACAGCGCGCGTTTCTGGACGCAGGTGCAGACGCTGGATCGCGACTTCGCGCAGCAGCGCGCGTGGCTGCGCGAACACGGCGCGCAGCTCAAGCTGGAGCTGATGCGCCTGATCGGCACAGCGGCGCGCGGCTGAACGAACGCGGCCTATATCGGGCCGCGGCCGCGCCGCGCAGCCGCGGCGAGTGGCTCGAATATGTGTCAGGCTGCGCGCATCGTGGCTTTTCGTCTGCACGCGCACTAGCGTAGTCACCTGCCGCATCCGTTGGCACCCCGCCACATGAACGCATTGGTTCAGCCAGAGCTGCCGCACAAGCGCACCGCTACGCCTGCGCCCGCTGCCGCGGACACTGATCTGCCCGCGAGTGTGCGTGCCTTGCAATCGGAAACCCTGCACACGCTGCGTCTGGCGCTGGAGCTCTACCAGCAGCCACAACACGCCGCGGCGCTGCGCCGCGCCGCGCTGCCGAACGCCGAGTTCGATCTGCTGCTGCACTGCGCGGCCGGTACGGCGGAGTTGAGCGAGGTCGCCGCCGTATTGCGCACACCGCCGCAAACGCTGCAATCGGCGCTGGATTTTTACCTCGTGCAGGTGTTGTTCGTGCCGGCTGCCAGCGCCTGGCGCGTGCTCGGCCTGCATGCGAGTGCTGACGCTCGCCAGGTTCGCGAGCACGCGCGACTGATGTTGCTGTGGCTGGCGCGCACGCGCGCGCAGAATCCGCTGGTTGCGCTGCACATTGCGCAAGTGCGGCGCGCGCAGCAGGACTTGCGGCAGCAACCGCCGACCGGCGAATACAATGCGCGCACGCCACCGCCGGCGCTACAGCCAGGACGCGTGCAGCAGGCGCGTGCGGCGCTGCGACCGACGCATACCGGCACGCGTGCACTGCGCTTGTTCGTTCTGGCACTGATCGGCGTGGCGCTGGCGCTGGGCCTGCTGTGGCTGTCGCGGCAATGGCACGCCGCACCGCTGCGCATGGCGCCTGCCGCGGTTGCGCCAGCCTTGGCGTGGCCCGCCGCGCTGCCGTTGCCGCCACCGCGCATGCACATCGTCATGCCTGCGCTTGCGCAAGGAATCAGCATGCCGGCCATGCGCGTGCAAACCGCGCCCATGCCGCAGCCGCTGGCCATGGTTGTACCGGAGGCATCGATGATCGCGCCACTGGCGGTGGCATGGCCGCCGTTGCGACAAACGTTCTCCGTGCGTGCGCGAGTGCGCGCCGCGCCGCTGCTCATGCCGCGACCCGCGTTACCGAGCTTGCGATTGCCGATCCCGTCAGCGGCAACACCGGCGCCGCAACGTACGTCAGTACCCCAGCCGGTAACCACGACGTCGCCGGCGCCCGCTGCCGACACGACCGCCATCGCCCGTCTGCTGCGCACGTTCAGTGACAGCTACGCGCGCGGCGACCTGTCCGCCTTCATGGCCTTGTTTGCACCGCAGGTGCGCGATGGCACGCGCGATTTCGCCGCGTTGCGCGAGACCTACACGCGCCTGTTCGCCGGCAGCGAATCGCGCAGTTTGCATCTCAGCGAGGTACGCATCGCACCCGCCAGCGCCACCCGTGCGCGGGTGCTGTTGCGCTACGAGGCACGCGTGCTGGAGCATGGCGCCGCCACGCCCGCGCTATATCGCGGCGCGCTGGCGCTGGACATGCAAAGCGAGCATGGCAACTGGCGCATCGTCGGCCTACGCCGGCTGGCCGCCACCACATCGCCCGCGTCAGCGGCGCGCAGCGAATGAGTTCCGCCCGCGCTCAGCCGCCGGTCGCCGGCAGCAGATAAAACTGCGTCAGCACCTGCGCGGTTTCCTGCGGCTGCTCGACATTGGGCATGTGATTGCAACCGGAAAGCTGGGTCATGCTGATCTGCGGCGTGGCGCTGAGGCCCTTGCGCAGCGCCGCCATGGCGCTGGGCGGAACCACCTGATCGTGCTTGCACCACAGGCCCAGCACCGGCATGGTCAGCTTGGGCAGCACCGGCACCAGCGCGGTGGCATCCGCGGGCGTGCGCAGGCGCGCGAACACGCCTTCGAGAAACGCGCGCCGGGATTTGTTTTCGGCGACCAGCACATCGGCCAGGCGCGGCAGCAGATACGGCGGATGCACGAACACCAGCGCCAGCAGCTTGCGCAAGCCGGCGCGATCGTCGAACACGAACGGGTCGTGGCCGGCCAACATCGACCTGGCGAACGGCGTCAGCGGATACGGCAATCCGGCCGAGTCCACCAGCGCCAGCCCGAACACCTGCTGCGGATGCGCCGCGGCATACACGCCGGCGATGGCACCACCCAGCGAGTGCCCAACCAGGCCGAAGTGCTGCAAACGCAGCGCATCGACAAAACCGGCGAGCAGCCGCGCCTCGCCGTGGATGCCGCCCGCGCTCGCCGGCACCGCCGAGGAACTGCCGTAGCCCGGCAGATCGGGGATGATCACGTGAAAGTCGTGCGCCAGATACTTGGCCGTCGGCACCCAATTCTGGCGCGAGCCGCCGAAGCCATGCAGCAGCACCAGCGTGGGCCCGTGACCGCCTGCGTAATACACCCAGCGCACGCCATGCACATCGATGCTGCGGCTGCTGAGGTTGGCGTCCCACGCCTGCAGGGTGTAACCGGCGCGCAGCAGCCACTGCGGCGCGAACAGGTACAGCCCAAGCAGCACCAGCAGCAGCAGCACGATCAGCACGCCGAGCGCGCGCAGGCGGCGCAGGAACATGGACTTGAAACCGGGGCGTGGCGCGGATGCCATCGGCGCGGAAGTCATCGGATCGCTTCCGGTTGCGCGTGCGCCTTGCGCAGCACCTTTTCGATAGCCTGCCGGGTCAGCGGGTGATACTCGGCCTTGTGCGCCTTGAACGCGGCCTCGGCGTAGGCCAGGCCCGCGGGCGTGGCGGCGAAGGCGCGATAAATCGGCAGGGTGAGTTTCATGCGGCCGATGCGCAGCATGGTGGCGCGCGCCGCCGGCCACACGGTGCTGTCGCCGGCGCGAATCGCGCGCGGCAGCCAGCGCATGCCGATCTCGGCATTGGCGCTTTGCGTGAGCTGCCACGCCGCATCCAGCGCCTGCACCTGGGCCAGCGTGGGCGCCTCGGGCAGATGATCGAGAAAGTACAGCCACTCGTGCGTGTTCCAACCCGTGGCCGGCAGCGCGGCGGCGACCAGCGATCCATCGAGGAAACGCGCGCGCGCCACGTCGATGGCGACGAAGGCCGGCACCGCGGGCAGGGTGGCGGTGGCCGGCAGACCCGGCGCGTACACCCACTGTTCGATCTCGTCCCAGCTCGCCTTGCCCGGATGTTTTTCGATCAGGTTCGCGCGCAAGTAATCGAGCATCTGCTCGGTGGTGATGCTCTGAAAGGCGAAGTGATCGAAATAGCCGCGCAGGTAAGCGTCGAACACCGTACGCCCAAAACGCGCTTCGAGAAAGCGCAGAAACCACGCACCCTTGACATAGGCCACGTCGGTCAGCGCGTCGTCGGCGCCGACCTCGCGCGGCGCCGGTGCCAGGCGCTGCTGGTTTTCCGACAGCGATTGCATCTTGTGCTTGAGTTCGCCGGCGGCGACCACGAACTCCTCATCGGCCTGGGTCTTGCCATATACCGCCTCGACGATGCGGTTTTCCACATACGTGGTGAAACCCTCGTTGAGCCAGATGTCGCGCCAGGTCGCGCTGGTCACCAGATTGCCCGACCATGAATGCGCCAGCTCGTGCGCCACCACCGACACCAGCGACTTGTCGCCGGCGATCACCGTCGGCGTGAGGAAGGTCATCTCGGGGTTTTCCATGCCGCCGAAGGGAAAGCTCGGCGGCAGCACCAGCATGTCGTAGCGGCCCCAGCGATACGCACCGTACAGATGCTCGGTGGTCCGCATCATCTGCTCGATATCGCCGAACTCGCGCGCCGCCGTCCGCACCTGCGAGGGCTCGGCCCACACCGCCGTGCGCGGGGACGTGGCCTGCTCGGCCAGCGCACCCGCCGCGATGGCCATCAGATAGCTGGGGATGGGGTGCGGCTGGCTGAAGCTTTGCACGTCGCCTTGCGCCGACCGGCGCAGCGCGCTCATCAGCACCGTGATGCCCTGCGCCGCGCGCACGCGCGCCGCGTAGCTGAAGCGCACCGCGGGCGTGTCCTGCAGCGGAATCCACGAGCGCGCGTGGATCGACTGCGACTGCGAAAACAGAAACGGCGCGTGCCTGTCGGCGGTCTGCGCCTTGTCCAGCCACTGCAGGCCGCTGGCCGCGGGCGCGGTGCGATAGGCAATGCGCACGCGCGCCAGCTGCGTCGGCGTGGCGATGTTGAGCCTGCTGCCCAGCTCGGCGTCGGGCGCGGCCAGCGTGTAGCGCAGCGCCTGCGCATGGCCGACGTCATCCAGCGCCTCGACGCGCTCGATGGCCAGATCGCGCGTGTCCAGATTCAGCGTCAGTGCCTGCGCGTCGCGCCAGTCCAACTCCAGCGTCACCGTGCCGGCGATCGCCCGCGCCGGAAAATCCAGCGCCAGGTCCAGATCGACATGGCGCACGCGCACCCGGTCCGGCTCGGCATAGGAATACGGATCTTGCGCGGCCTCGGCCACCGAATACGGCAGCGCGATCGCGACCAGCGCGAGCAGGGCGGACAAACGCATTGGGCATCTCGTGCGATGAATCAGCGCGCGATTATGCGCTGCGTGCACGGGACGCACATGCGGCAAAGGTCATTCGCGCGGGCGGTGGATGGGACAGATTGCATCAGGGCCAGCAGGCATCCGGCCTGCACCAGCGGTATGGATTCCACACGCCGTTGCAGGTCTACAACCAGCATCTACGACTCGCCGAGGCCAAGCTCGGCACCATGCATTAACCCTCTTGCACCTGGATCTTGAAACCGCTCCCACAGTCAAATTTGCAGCTCATCGAGCAATCAAATCAGAGTTTCCTTAACTATCGCAACTTCCGGATATCAACTCAGAAGGAGTTGCCAAGCTAATTTTGGATGTAGAAATTTGAAGGAAAGTTGGCATGATTTGGCTGCCTGTTATCGGTATGTAAACCGGCCCGGTAATTCGCACATTTCTACCAATCAAGCTTTCGGCTTGGTATATCAGCACAGTGCGCTTTGAGACTATCGAGAAGTCATATTGGTGCCCGGTGAAGAGTTCGGACTGCTGATCAAAAAGACTCTTCCCGCCAGGCACGAAGTTGTAGGGTGTGGCGGTATGCAAATAAAGATATTTTTCGATTTTGTTCCCGTAGCCAGCACGCCCGGTTTCAATCTTGCCTACCAAGCATGTGTTTTTGTCACGGTATGCCAATTCCGGCGCGCGGCTGTCCCAAAATTTTGAACCGACCGAAGCATGGGCTTGGGTCATCCCTGTAACAGCACAAAGGAAGATAAAACATGTCGCAAATTTGAACGTTTTCACCGGTCTCTCCGATATGTCTGGCGGTGCTCATGTATCATGGCTGCATACGCAACGGCACTGGCTACGCATTGACTAATCGGAGTGCGGTTTGGATGGCGCAGCACTAACTTGACGAACCCTAAAGAAAACTTTCTCTGAAACGTATTGACTCCATCTGCCGGCAAGTATGGGGTAAAGATAACCACTAAGACAGACATCCTTCATCCAACCGGCCTGGATTTTACCAGCAATACCGCTCACTTGGGTCGCCACTCCCACTATTACGACATCATGCAATTTCGGAGCAAATACAGTTTTTTGTTTTATGTCTGGTTCTATGTCGATCGGATTATTAAGGTGCATCTTGAAATAACTCGACTAGTGAGCACGCTCATGCCCATAATCAGACCAATACGAGCCTTTACCAAGCGTACCGCATAGCGTAATCGATGTATTGTATTTTATGAGAGTTCGGCATGCAGCTAGACCACTCATGCCAGCAAGCACAAACCCCAAAAGAGCCGTGCATCTTCCGAGCGCCATCGCCCTGTCTCCTGTGCTAATTGTTGAAATCGGACGTACTAATTAGATGCTTTGTCGATAGAACATCATTTAGTCCGTGGAGGCTTCGCTTTGACCACAGGGAAAATCAGAGTTTCCTTAGCCCCACACGCTGACTAAACGACTTCATGGCGTTACAGCGCGTCGCCGTCCAGCTCGCCGGTGCGGATGCGGATGACCTGCTCGAGGTTGCTGACGAAGATCTTGCCGTCGCCGATCTTGCCGGTGCGCGCGCTGTGCTGGATGGCCTCGATCACGCGTTCGACCAGATCATCGGTGACCGCCACTTCCAGCTTGATCTTGGGCAGGAAATCGACCACGTACTCGGCGCCGCGGTACAGCTCGGTGTGGCCCTTCTGGCGGCCGAAGCCCTTGACCTCGGTGACGGTGATGCCCTGCACGCCGACCTCGGCCAGCGCCTCGCGCACGTCGTCGAGCTTGAACGGTTTGATGATGGCGGTAACTAGCTTCATGGCGGCGCTTCCTGTTGGACCGGGCCATTCTGCCATTGCGCGGCAGGCTGCGCCGGCGCGCCGGCCACGGCGCGGCGCGCGCTGTAGGAAAATCCCCACGGTGTGCACTGCGCGTACTCTTGCGCGCAGCCGGGCACACTGCCGGGCAACGAGGTGAGACCTATGTGGGACACGCAAAACATCGATAGCATCGCGCAGCGTCTGGCCGGCCTGCTGCCACCCGATCTGCAGCAGGCGCGTGCCGATTTCGCCGCCAACGCGCGCGAGGTGCTGCAGGCCGGGCTGGCGCGCATCAACCTGGTCACGCGCGAGGAGTTCGACGTGCAGCGCCTGCTGCTGCAGCGCACGCACACGCAACTGGCCGAGATGGAACAACGCCTGGCCGCGCTGGAGCAGCTCGCCGGCGAGCGTCCGGCGCGCTGAGCATGGCCCTGCCCGGCGCACGCGCAGGCCGCGCTGCGCCCGGCGTTTCCCTGGACGCGCCGGGGTCCGTCACCTCGCCCCGATACACCTGGAGCGAAATATTTTTGAGTGCTGCATGAGTCTCGCCGTCACCCTCACCCGCGCCCAGGAAGGCGTCTCGGCCCCGCAGGTGATGGTCGAGGTACATCTTTCCGGCGGCCTGCCCGGCACTTCCATCGTCGGCCTGCCCGAAGCCGCGGTGCGCGAAGCGCGCGATCGCGTGCGTGTCGCCATCCAGGCCACGCTGTTCGAATATCCGGCGCGCCGCGTGACGGTGAATCTGGCGCCGGCCGATCTGCCCAAGGTGACAACAACATTG